>JANXSC010000504.1 GCA_025352845.1 Opitutaceae bacterium | reverse complement strand
CCGCGGACGAAGGACTCGCGCCACTTCGCCGCGGCCGCGGCATCGGCGGTCGCCGCCGCCGCGAGCGCGAGAAAACGCATTTCCCAAGTGGTCGCATCGTTGTCGAGCGTGCCGCCGCTCCACACATTCGCGCCGCCGGATTTTTCTGTGATCGGTTTTGTGTAGTCGTTGCCCTTGGTCCAGCCGCCGGCCTTCGACTGGTAACCGACCACACCATCGGCGATCGTGCGCGCGGCGTCGCCGGCATACCATTCCTTCGTGGCGTTGAGTTGAAGGCCGCGGCTGTGCTTACCGGGAATGCCCGTGCCCTCGAGCTTCTGCGTGCTCGGCGTGACGAACGCCTCGCGCTTCGGCAGCTGCGCGGCGAGGGCTTGCGAGGCCGACCAATAGGCGCGCCACGCCGGTTGCTCCGCTGCCGGCAACGCCGCGATGCGATCGGGTGTCACCGGCAGAAACTGCGGCTCGCTCGGCCACGGATGCGGCGGCGGCGTGGCGGCGAAGCCGAAAATCGCCGCGAGATTCAACGCAGCGAGTAAAACGAAACGACGGAGGCGAGTTGAGGTAGCCATGGGGTTCTCGGACAGCCAAGACGCAACACGCCCGTTTTCGATGTGGCGAGCCTCGCAACAAGGGGCGGTCCGAAAAGATCGCCAAGCGGCACCGAAGTGGAATTGTAACAACGGTCTTGTTTTCCGATGGAGGTAGGGGGCTGGTGAAGTGCCGGAGGGGTTCGGCGAACCCGCCCTGCACCAATCGCGTTTCACTGGGTGAGGCCGGCGCGACGTGATTCTGACCGAGGCGGCGAAGGCGCATTGAAAAACGGCGCGTCGCCCCCACTGTCGCGCCCGATGAATCCGGTGGCGCCGACCAAAGAAAATTTCCGTGTGCGAATCGCGCTGGCGGTCGCGCTGTTCGTGCTGACGGCGCTGTTGTTTTCGCGCGCGCTGGGCCACGACTTCGTCAACTACGACGACCCCGACTACGTGACCGCGAATGAGCACGTGAAGTCGGGTCTCACGGCCGACGGCATCGCGTGGGCGCTTTGGGCTGACGAGGCGTCGAACTGGCATCCGCTCACGTGGGTGTCGCACATGGTGGATGCGTCGCTTTTCGGCAACAATCCGCGCGGGCATCACGCGACGAGCGTGCTGCTCCACGCGCTCAACGCCGCGCTCGCATTTCTCGCGCTGCGGCGGCTGACGGGTGCGCTGTGGGCGAGCGCCGTGTGCGCGGCGCTGTTTGCGTGGCATCCACTGCGCGTGGAATCAGTCGCGTGGGTGGCGGAGCGGAAGGATGTGTTGAGCGGATTTTTTTGGTTTGTCGTGCTCTGGGCCTATGCGGGCTATGCGGAGCGGCGACGCGACACGACAGGGGGTGCGTGGCGCTTCTACGTGCTCGCGCTGGTCATGATGGATCTCGGATTGATGGCGAAGCCGATGCTCGTGACACTGCCGTGCGTGCTGCTGCTGCTGGATTTTTGGCCGCTGCGGCGAGTGACGAAGGACGCGGCGCTCATGCTCGTCGTGGAAAAATTACCGTTCTTCGCGCTCGCCGCCGTCTCCTCTTACGTGACGTATCTCGTGCAGAAAGGCGGCGGCTCGGTCACGGCGGCGCTGAGTTTTCCCGAGCGGCTGGCGAATGCCGTGGTCGCCGTGGGGCGATATCTTGGAAAATTCGCCGCACCGGTCGACCTCGCGGTGCTCTATCCGCATCCCGGCGCGTGGCCGGCCAAGAAGGTGGTGGCATCCGTCGTGATTGTCGCGGCGCTCTCGGCGTTCGCGTGGTGGCAGCATCGTCGCCGCCCGTGGATCACGATGGGGTGGCTGTGGTTTGTCGGCACGCTCGTGCCGGTGATCGGGCTCGTGCAGGTTGGGCTGCAATCGATGGCCGACCGCTACACCTACGTGCCGATGCTTGGCGTGCAGATCGCGGTAGTCTGGACGCTCGCGGAATTCGCGGCGCGCCCCGGCGCGCGCCGGACATGGGCGACTATCGCGACGGTCGTGCTGCTCGGTTGTGCGGTGCGGACGTGGGATCAGCTCGGCGTGTGGAAAAACTCGGGCACGCTTTTCGACCAGGCCGTCGCGGTGACCGAGGGCAACTACCTCGCGCACGACAACCGCGGATTGTTTCTCTACAACTCCGGCCAGCGCGACGCGGCGATCGCCGACTACCGCCGCGCGCTCGCGATCAGGCCCGACTATCTCAACGCGAACAATAATCTCGGCCACGCGCTGGCCGAGGGCGGCCGGCCGGCCGAGGCGATTCCACTCTACCGCACCGCGCTGAAATCGAATCCCGATCACCTCGAGGTCCGCAACAATCTCGCGAACGCGCTCTCCGATCTCAACCAACTCGCCGAGGCGATGGAGCACTACGAGTTCGTGCTCGCGCGCCGTCCGAATCATGCGAATGCGCTCAACGGCTCGGCGGTCGCGCTCGCAATGCAGAACCGCCTGCCCGAAGCGAAGGCGCGGCTGGAGCTCTCGCTGCGCGTCGCCCCCGATAATCCGAGCGCGCACAACAATCTCGGCAACGTCTGCTCGATGCTCGGCCAGCCCGACGAGGCAATCCGCCACTATCGTCGCGCGACGGAACTGAAGCCCAACGAGCCGCAGGCCTTCATGATGATCGGGTCGTTGCTGGTGCAGCAGGAAAAATTCGCCGAGGCCGCGGAGAGCTTTAAACGCGCGCTCGCGATCAATCCCGCGAATCCCGACGCGCACGCGAACCTCGGCTTCGCGTTTGCGCGGCTCGGTCGTCGCGAGGAGGCGCAGCGCGCGCTGCGCACGGCGCTACATCAGCGGCCGGATTTCCCGCAGGCGCGGGCGTGGTTGCAGGCGGTCGAAGTGGCGAAGTGATTCGGGATGGGACGGCGCCGTCCGGTAAGGCCTGAGTTTGCTCAGTCCTTATCCGCGAAACGGCCTCAGCGAGCTTAGGGCCCACAAAACGCCATCTCGGGCTCGACGGGCGCGCACCGACCGCAACACTGACCGCATGTCCCCCGCGGAGGCCCAAATACGCATTGCCGATCTACGCACGCAGGTCGCGCAGCACGACGAACTCTACTATCGCCGCGCCACGCCGGAGATCACGGATTTCGGCTACGATACGCTGAAGCGCGAGCTGGCCGGTCTTGAGGCACAGTTTCCGCTCTTCGCGAGCGCCGATTCGCCCACGCAACGCGTCGGCGACGATCGCGTGCAGGGTTTTGTCGAGATCGCGCACCGGCAGAAAATGCTGAGCCTCGACAACACCTACAACGAGGCCGAAGTGCGCGCGTTTCACACGCGGCTCGCGAAGCTGCTCGAGAGCGACGACCTCCGCTACACCGTCGAACCGAAGATCGACGGGCTCGCGGTGAGCCTCACCTATGAGGAGGGAAAACTCGTGCGCGCCGTCACGCGCGGCAAGGGTGACCGCGGCGACGACGTGACGGCCAACGTGCGGACGATCCGCTCGCTGCCACATACCTTGCATGGCGCGGCACCGCGCGTGGTGGAAATCCGAGGCGAGATTTATCTGACCGCGGCGGAGTTCGAGCGCATCAACGCCGAGCGCGCGGCCGCGGGCGAAGACCTCTACGCGAATCCGCGCAATCTCGCTGCCGGCACGATCAAGCAGCTCGATACGGCGGAGGTTGCGAAGCGCAAACTGGAAATCGTGCTCTACAGCCTTGGCTACTGCGAGCCGGCGGTCGTCGCTTCGCAGACCGAGCTCCACGAGAAATTGCGCGCGTGGCGATTGCCGGTGGTGGAAAAGATTTGGCCGGTGCGCGGGATCGACGCGGCATGGGCCGCCATCGGCGAACTCGATGCGCTCCGCCGCTCGTTTGCCTACGGCACCGACGGCGCGGTGGTGAAGCTCGACGCCATGGCGCAACAGCGCGAGGTCGGCGCGACCGACAAGGCCCCACGCTGGGCCATCGCCTACAAATACAAGCCCGACACCGCGCGCACGCGCCTGCGCGCGATCACGATTCAGGTCGGCAAGACGGGCATTCTGAGCCCCGTGGCCGAACTCGACCCGGTCGTGCTTGCCGGCTCCACGGTGCGGCGCGCGACGCTGCACAACGAGGACGAGATTCGACGGAAAGACATTCGCGTGGGCGACCTCGTGGAAATCGAGAAGGCCGGCGAAGTGATTCCCGCGGTGCTGAAATCGTTTCCCGAAGAACGGCTGGCGGGCGCGGCGGAGTTCGATTTGTCGGCGGCCGTGGGCGGCAAGTGTCCGGTGTGCGTCGGAAAAATCGCGCGCGTCGAAGTCGACACGGAGAGCGGAGTGGGGGCCGCGTGGAAGTGCCAGAACTACGATTGCCGTGCGCAACGGGCGGGCCGGCTGACTTTTTTTTGCAGCCGCCGCGCGCTCGCGATCGATGGCGCGGGCGAGATCGTGGCGGCCAAGCTCGTCGAACTCGATCTCGTGCGCGACCCGCCGGACATTTTTGACGTGGCGCTGGAGACGCTCGCGACGCTGAATCTCGGCACGACCGAGGAGCCGCGCACGTTTGGCGAAAAAAACGCCACGAAGATCGTGGCCGCGCGGGAGGCGGCGCGGGCGCTGCCGCTCGAGAAATGGCTCTATGCGCTCAGCGTGCCCGACGTGGGCGAGAGCACGGCCCGCGAACTCGCGAAGCGGCACCGCAGTTTTGCCGAGCTGGCGGACTCGACGCTGCTGCGCGCGGTGCTGAAAAAAGCGGAGTTGGTTGAACGGCGCGAACTGGAGGCACCGGCCTCCCGCAAAAATCCGGCGAAGACCGACGAGGAAAAAGTGCGCCGCAAAGAATTGTGCGCGCAACTGGACCCCGAGATCGCCGCACTCGACGCCGGCCCGCTCGCCGGCGTGCCGTCTGAGATCGGTCCGGCGGTGGCGGCGAGCGCGCGGGAGTTTTTCGCGAGCGAGCACGGCCGGCGGCTGCTGGTGAAGCTGCGCGCACTCGGCATCGATCCGCAGGGCACGGTGGCGGCGGCGGGCGTGTTTACCGGGAAAACCTTCGTCCTCACCGGCACGCTGCCGACGCTGAAGCGCGAGGACGCCGAGCAAAAAATTCTCGCCGCTGGCGGCAAGGTCAGCGGCAGCGTAAGCAAGAAGACGAGCTACGTGCTCGCCGGTGCCGATGCCGGATCAAAATTGGAAAAGGCGCAGGCGATCGGTGTGCCGGTGATTAACGAGGCGGAGTTTTTGAAAATGCTGAGCTGAAATCGGACAGATGGGAATCGGTCAGGCCGAAGGTTGGTCGTGTCTTGGATCGAGCGGCACCGAACGATTAAGAACCTATCCGAATAACCCGTAGCCGAAGTCATGAGACTTTGGCCGCAACGCTCGTCGCACGAGCCAAAGTCTCACGACTTCGGCTACCCGGCGGTCAGCGGGCACAGTTTTTTCGGATAGGTTTTAAGCATTTTTCACTTTTCGCTTCTTCGCTAGGTAAAGCACCACGGGCATGACAACGAGTGTGCAGAGGAACCAAAACCCCAGAGAAGCAAAGAGGCGTCTGGCGACCTTGTTCACCGCCTCGATACCTTCAGATTTTGGGTGAGGTGGAGTAAACATCATCCCATCGCGGAAGAGCCAGGCAAAATACACGAGCAACACTGATGTCGCGAGCGCGAGAAAAACTGCGATGCAAAGAAAAACCTTCGATTTCTGGCCCTTCAGCAGCAGTGCACACAAGAGCGAACCCGCGTAGATACTAACCCAGGCCGTTGAAACGATGATGCGTTCAGTTTGGAGCATATTCGCTTTTGCCTAGTTGGTGTTGCACCGATTTGATGGACACACGTTGAGCCCAAACAAAGGACTTAACCACGACGAATAAGAAGGAAACCGGAGCAACGCTGCGCTAGTTTGATGCGGCGTCCAAGATGGAAGCCGTGTGCGAGGGATGGACGGGAGTCGAAATCAGAATCCGCACTGCTGGAGTTGCAGGCTCATCTCCTGCATGAAGGCCTGCGCGTCGACGGTTTTATGGTCGCCGGTCAGGCGCCGAGCAAACGGCGTGGGGTGGCTTTGCAGCGCGGGAGCAGGGTGCGGAGCTGGCGATTGACGGCGGCGGAGGTCGGAAAATGCGCGGCCCCATCGGGCGCGAGCACGACGACGTTGCTGCCTTCCGCGTAGCGCGCCGCATATTGGCCGCGTGTGCCGGCACCGAAGTCATACTCGGCGCGAAGATCGGCTGGTTTAGAAGTCTTCATGTTGGCGTCCTTCTTTTTGGGAGGCGGGCCGGGCAGTGACGAGACGGATTCTGCCCTGTCGTCGGTATGCACAACCACTCACACCCGGCCGGCGTAGGACAAACCCATCGTGACGAAACGCGGCTCCTGCGATGAATGCTTGGGGTCCGGAATCGTGAGTGACCTGTCGTCGCCGAATAGGGTCGAAGCTTCTTCAAATGAGATCCCGTGTTTCAGCCGGTTGCTCGCGGCCTTTTGGGGATCCCATTCGAAGCGCAGTGGCATGGCTGGCTCAGAATCCCCGGTTCTGGAGCTGCGCGCTCAGTTCCTGCATGAAGGCTTGAGCATCCTCCGGGTTCGGGCGGTAGCCTTCCTTGCTCACCTGTGTGAAGCCGGGGCGGCCGTATTGATCGACGACCCATTTGCCGGTGACGCCATCGCTGAAGGTCACCGTGCCGCTCGCCATCGCACCGGGGATGAGCGTGACGTTGTCGACGCCCACGCTTACGGTGGAGGTGCCGCCGGGCGGCAAGTTCTCGATGTCGTCTTCGTCGAGGGGCTCGGGGCCGTCGGAGGGAATTTCGTCTGCGGCGGCGGGCTCTTCCTTCGCGAGGCCGAGCTTTTCCTTCGCCTTGTCGAAGAAGCCTTTTTTTTCCGGTGATGCGCTGCGTGGAGCGGGGGCAGCCGCGCCGGCGGCCTTGGCTGGCGTCTTGGTGACATCGCTGGCGTCGACCTTCGGCGCGGGGTCCTTGAGTTCGAGATTCAGATCGTCGACGAGGAAGCGGACGTCGCGATAGGTCAGGGAAAGCTGAAACTTTTCCGTGAGTTTTTTCTGCACGGCAGAGAGGTTGTCGCCGGCGGCGACCCAGGAGGCGACGGCGGCTTTTTGCTCGGGAGTTATCGGCATGACGGAAAAGCTAAGAGCTGAGAGCACAGAGTCTAGAGCTTGTTGCAAAAAAGCCCGGAAGAAATTTCCGGGCTTTCAGCTCTGGACTCTTGGCTCTCGGTTTACTTGGACAATTGCGCCTTCAGGAATTCCACGCTGCTGCGCGTCGTGGCGTCCTGCTCGCACATGTTGTCCACGGCCTTGCAGGCGTGGATGACGGTGCCGTGGTCGCGGCCGCCGAAGAGGTCGCCGATTTCCTGGAGGGAATGCTTGGTGAGCGTGCGGGCGAGATACATCGCGATCTGGCGGGGGATGGCGATGTTGTTGGGGCGGCGTTTGCTCGTCATGTCGCTATGCCGGATCTGGAAATGGTCGGCGACGCGTTTCTGAATCGTCTCGATGGTGAGGATGTTTTGCGCCTGCTCCATCAGCACGTCGTGCAGGAGGCGCTCGGCGGTCGCGAGATCGAGCGGCTTGCTGGTGAGCGCGGAGTAGCTGGAGACCTTGAGCAACGCGCCCTCGAGGCGGCGGATGTTCTTGGTGATGTTCTGCGCGATGAAATTGAGGATGGCGTCGGGCAGCTGGCAGTTGAGCGTCTGGGCCTTGGTGCGGAGAATCGCGAGGCGCGTCTCAAAGTCCGGCGCCTGAATATCGGCGGGCAGGCCCCACTCGAAGCGCGACACGAGGCGGGACTCAAGCTTCGCAATCTCGCTCGCGCGCCGATCGCTGGTGAGAACGATTTGTTTTCCCGACTCGAACAGGTCGTTGAACGTGTGGAAAAATTCCTCCTGAATGCGCTCCTTGCCGGCGAGGAACTGCACGTCGTCGATCAGGAGGATGTCGACGTGGCGGTAGCGCTGGCGGAATTTGGTGAGGGCGTTTTCCTGCAGGGCCTGGATGAACTCGTTGGTGAACTTTTCCGTGGAGAGGTAGGCGACGCGGGCCTCCGGGTTGTGGCGGATGACGGTGTGCCCGATGGCGTGCATCAGGTGGGTCTTGCCGAGGCCGGTCTCGCCGTAGAGGAAAAGCGGGTTGTAGGCCTGCGCGGGCGCCTGCGACACGGCCATCGAGGCGGCGTGCGCCATCTGGTTGTTGGAGCCGACGACGAAGGTCTCGAAGGTGTTGCGCGGATTGAGCGGACCGGTAGCGGGACCGCGGTCGTCGTAGCGGGTCGTGCGTTTCGGTGTCGCGGCGCGATTCCGGGCGGTGGCGTTGGGATCGGCATGGTTCAGGTGACTGCCATTCGCGGCGGACGTGGAACCGTGGGCGCGGGCGGACTCGGTCTTGCGCAGGGTGACATTGACCATCCGGCCGGCCGTGAGCCGCAGCCGTTGCGTGATCAGGTCGAGATAGTTGTCGTGAATCCAGATTGCGGCGAAGTCGTTGGGCACGCCTAGGACGAGCGAGTCAGCGGTGGTTTCGAGGCACACCACGGGCTCGAACCACATTTGGAAAACATCTTCGGGGAAGAGCGACTTGAAGTCGCATTTCACCGTTTCCCAGAGACTGGGGGCGAGGGTGGGAGAGGGCATGGACGGACGATGGAGGGCAGGTTTATTCACACTGCGTCGGCGGGGCGTTCTCCATCATGTCAAAATCGCCTTTCCTGAGTCGTCATGCGGCAACAAAATTTAGGTCGGGCCACCAGGGTGAGGGAGGGGTGAATGGGGTGATTGTAAACTATTGGTGGCCGTGGGTTAATGGACGGCGTTGCGGCAAACTCTGCGAGAACGGCAAACTGACATGGGAAAGAACGATCCGGAGGCGACTCAGAAGTGGACGAGGGCGCAGTAACTGTGAACCAAAAAACCATTTCAAGGCGAAGTTTTCCACAACTTGTTCACACCCGTCCTGAGCATAAGTTTTTCGTTTTTTTCGTTGCCACGGCCCGCGGCAGTCAGGCGACGCGCGGCGCGCTGGAATTTTTGTAATTTCCACTCGACTACACGTGGGAAAAAGCGGCTTCGGAAGCCGTTTCTCCGCGGTGAGGCCCGCCATAATACGGAATCGGGCGCGGGATTTCCGAATACAATACAGCAGTTGGTTACTTGGCCACGGGATCCGGCTCGATCCATTTGCCGTGCTCCTTAATCAGGGCGATGAGCCGCGCGTCGGCTTCGGCCTGCGGGAGATTGTATTGAACGCAGTTTTTCCCGACATAGAGATTGATCTTACCCGGCGCGCCGCCGACGTAGCCGAAATCGGCGTCGGCCATTTCACCGGGGCCATTCACGATGCAGCCCATGATGGCGAGCTTCACGCCCTTGAGATGACCGGTCTGCGCACGGATTCGTTGCGTGGTCGTCTGCAGATCGAAGAGCGTGCGGCCGCAGCTCGGGCAGGCGACGAACTCGGTCTTCGAGATGCGGGCGCCGGCGCCTTGGAGGACGTTGTAGGTGAGCTTCGTCGCGCGCGTGAGATCGCCCTCGGTCTCGACGCTGACGAGATCGCCCACACCGTCGCACAGGAGGCTGCCCGTGAGAAACGACGCCTCGATGAGCTTGGAGAGAAAACTGGCGTCGCCGCGCACGGCGGTGGCCGTGGTGTTGCGAATCCAGATTGGGGCGCGAGAGCCGGCGGCGCGGAGGGCTTCGACGAGTGCGCGATACTCGCCGACGCTGTGCGTCGGCGAATTGAGAGTTGAAGGTTGAGCGTTGAGAGTAAAGAGCAGGCTCTCGTCACCAAGGGCGAGGATCGTCCGACCGAGCGCGGTCGCATCTGCGGGAGTGAGTTCGCACGCGAGAATGTGGCCGTGCGTGCGCACGAGCTCGGCGAAAGCCCGGAGCGCGTCGTGATCGTCTGAGGCAAACCTGCGCACGAGCACGATGCGCCCGCGGCTCAGCGCGAGCAGCGGCTGGAGAATGTCCGGCGTGAGCGTGGGCGACAGCTCAAGGGCAAGAAAACTCACCGGCAGCGCCGTGGTCGCGGCCACGCCGCAGAGGGCGGCGAGATCGCCGGCATTCGCGATCGGCACGAGCAGGCCTTCGGCGGGAGTGTCCTTGAGTTTCGGCGACGCTAGCTCGGTTGCGACGGCGGTGAGCGCTGCGACCGATGGCACGCGGACGATGACGCGGGGCGGTTGCTCGGGGCCCACAGTGCAGGTGTCCGAGAATGCCAGCGTGGCCGTCTCGCGCCGTGTGAAACGATAGGGATCGATCGCGTCCGGGCCGAGAGCTGGGAGCTGAGAGTCGAGAGCTGGCGTCTGCCACAGGCTCATCGCCTTGTCGGCGATCGCGCGGGCGACGGGGATTTCGTAAACGCTGTCCTCGGTGAGCGACACGCGGATGGTGTCGCCAAGGCCGTCGAGCAGCAGCGAGCCGATGCCGATGGCGCTCTTAATCCGGCCATCTTCGCCGTCGCCGGCCTCGGTCACGCCGAGGTGCAGTGGGTAATGCATGTTCTCCTGCGCCATCCGTTGCACAAGCAGCCGGTAGGCTTGGATCATCACCTTGGGGTTCGACGCCTTCATCGAGAGGATGAGCGCGCGGTAGGAATGAGATTCGGCGATGCGGAGGAATTCCAGCGCGCTCTCGACCATGCCGAGCGGCGTGTCGCCGTAGCGGTTCATGATGCGGTCGCTGAGCGAGCCGTGGTTGGTGCCGATGCGCATCGCGCGACCCAGCTCCCGGCAACGTTTGACGAGCGGAGAAAACGTCTCGTGCAGCCGCGACAATTCCTCGTCGTAGGCGGCGTCGGAGTATTCGCGGACGGCGAATTTTTTCTTGTCGGCATAGTTGCCGGGATTGACGCGGATTTTTTCCACGTGCTCGACCGCCTCCATCGCCGCGCTCGGCAGGAAATGGATGTCCGCCACGAGCGGCACGTGCCCGAAGCCCGCCGCGCTGAACTGCGCCCGGATCTCGGCGAGGCACTTCGACGCGGCGACATTCGGAGCCGTGATGCGCACGATCTCGCAGCCGACCTCGGCGAGCGCAATTGATTGCTTCACGGTGGCGGCGATGTCCTGCGTGTCGCTCGTCGTCATCGACTGGAGGCGGAGGGGGTTTTCGCCACCGACGCCGACGCCGCCGACCTTCACTTCCAACGTATGGCGGCGGACGGTGTGGAAACGCGAGGCACAGTAGGACATCGGAGGAGTGTCCAATGACGAAGCCCCGAACCCGAATGGTAAACCTGCTTTGCGCACCGTAGCGTGCCGGATTTGCTCCCGGTTACTTGGCGGACTTGCCCGGCGCGGCCGCGGGGGCGGCGGACTCGGTGCGCGATTCGCGAATCATGCGGGGCACGTCGGAGAAGATCGTCACGTAGGCGACCATGGAGAGCAGCAGGACGAAGAACGCGCTTTGCGCCGCCATGATGAAATTCACGGGCAGCGCGCGGCCGCGCAGGCGACCGATGGTCGCAAACAGCATCTGGCCGCCGTCGAGCACCGGCAGTGGGAGGAGATTGAAGATCGCCAGGTTCACGTTCAGGAGAATCGTGATCATGAAGACCGCGCGGATCCCGATCTCGGCGGCCGTATGCAGGACGCGCACAATGCCGACGGGACCGGACATCTTGTTGAGGCCGATATCGGATTGGGGGCTGATCAGGCTTTTGAAAGTCCGCAGGGTCCAGCGGGCGACATCCGCGATTTGTTCGTGAGGCGGCACGTGGACGATTTGATAGCCGGTGCGCAACGTCAGGCCCAGCAAGTCGCCGGCCTTGGCGTCGGGACGGGGCGCAATGGTTAATTTTTGTTCCTGACCCTCGCGGCGCACGGTGGCAGTCACGGTGCGCGCCACGGAGGCGTCGAGGTGCTGGCGAAACGTCGCGTCGCTCAGGATCAGTTCGTCGTCCAATTGCAGGATTTCGTCCTTGGGTTTCAATCCCGCCATGGCGCCGGAAGAGCCATTGGCCACCGCCTGGACGATGAGTTCAAATCCCGGCGAGATTCCGACCTTGCGGATTTTCTCGTCGGTCGCGAGCCGCGGGTTGACGGTGATCTCAATCGGCCGGCCGTTTCGCTCGATGCCGAAGACCACCTGCGGAGAGCCCGACGTGCTGCGCCCGGAGCCGAGCACGAGGGAGTTTTGAATGTCGCTCCAGTTGTCCACCTCATCGCCATCGATGGTGCGGATGACATCGCCCACGCGCAGCCCGGCGACGAGCGCGGGACTCGGCACCTTGGTTTTGTCGGGCAGCTCAAGCGTGGGCGTGATGTAGCCAATCCGGGTCGTGGCCTGATCGCTGCTCTCCGGCTGGCCCATTATCCACACGACGGTGGCGAGCAAAAAGGCAAAGATGACGTTGAACGTCGCGCCCGCGACAAACACTATCATCTTGGTCGCGTAGCTGACCGGCGGATGCTTCGAGAGGTCCGTCGTGCTCTCGCCTTCCACGGCCCCGAGATCGGCGAGCTGGGGCAGGAGCACGTAGCCGCCGAGCGGAAACCAGGCCAGGCGGTATTCGACGCCATCTTTGCCGCGCCGTGACCAGATCGCCGGGCCAAACCCGATCGAGAAGCGCTCGACGACGACGCCGCGCGCGCGGGCGGCCAGAAAGTGCCCCAGCTCATGCACAAAGATCGATCCGCCGAAAAAGAGGATGACGAGGAAGATCGACCAGAGGTTCGATGCGAGGGATTGCAGAATATCGGCCACGGGGATCGGCGAGGGTTAGAGCGAGAGCGTTGCGAGATGCGCGGAAGCGAGACGGCGGGTTTCGGCGTCGATGGTCAGGACAGCGGGCAAGTCGGTTGGTTCAAAATTGCGAATGGTGCCAAGACTGTGCTCAACGACCCGCGGAATCGCAAGGAAGGGAATTTTCCCGGCGAGAAAGGCGGCGACGGCGACTTCGTTGGCGGCGTTGTAGATCGCGGGGGCCACGCCGCCGGCAGCCATCGTTTCCTTGGCGAGGCGCAGCATGGGGAAGCGGCCTTCGTCCACGGGGCGAAACTCGAGGCCGAGCAGACGGGTGAAATCGAGCGCCGAGTCAACGCCCGGCGCGCGTTCGGGGTGGAGCAGCGCGTGTTGAATGGGAAACGTCATCGAGGGTGGGCTGAGCTGGGCGAGCATCGCGCCGTCGGTGAACTCGACGAGGCAGTGCACGATGCTCTGCGGGTGCAGCACGGCGGTGCATTGCGCGGGCTTCAGGCCGAAGAGCCACTGCGCCTCGATCAGTTCGAGGCCCTTGTTCGCGAGCGTGGCGGAATCGACGGTGATCTTCGGGCCCATGGCCCAGTTGGGATGCTTCAGCGCATCGGCGGGCGTGACGTGCGCGAGTTTTTCCACCGGCCAGTCGCGAAACGCCCCGCCGCTCGCGGTGAGCACGATGCGGCGCACGCCAGCCTGCGGGTGGCCCTCGAGGCATTGGAAGACGGCGTTGTGCTCGCTGTCCACGGGCAGGAGTTTCGCGCCGCGCTTCTTCGCCTCGGCCATGACGAATTTCCCCGCGAGCACGAGAATCTCTTTCGACGCGAGCGCGAGATCCTTCCCGGCGGCGAGCGCCGCGAGCGCGGGATCAAGGCCGGTTGTGCCGACGACGGCGACGAGCACAATGTCCGCGGCGGGGAGCGCTGCGAGTTCGGTGAGGCCGGCGAGGCCGCCGACGAAACTCGTGCCGGCCGGAAACGCGCCCGCATTGGCGCGCGCCGCGCGAAACGCCGCGTCGTCGAACACCCCGACGTGCCGCACGTCGAACTGGCGCGCGATGGCGGCGAGTTTTTCCCAGTTGGCGCGCGCGGCGATGCCGACGAGTTCGAGTTTGTCGCGGTGCGCGGCGAGCACGCGCAGGGTGTTCTCGCCGATCGAGCCGGTGGCGCCGAGGAGAACGACGCGTTTCTTGCGCGCAGCTGGAGCGGAGGCGGACATGGCGCGGCTTACGGCAGCCGGAAAAGATAATATCCGATCGGCGCGACGAGGATGATGCTGTCGCTGAGATCAAACATCCCGCCGATGCCGGGAATCGTCGCACCGGAG
>JANXSC010000501.1 GCA_025352845.1 Opitutaceae bacterium | reverse complement strand
CACGACGCTGGCGGGCGGCACCGCCGGCGGCGTTGATGGCACGGGGACCGCGGCACGGTTCGGCTCGCCGGTCGGCCTTTGCGTCGATGCCGCCGGCACCGTTTACGTGGCGGACACGGGCAACCACGCCATCCGCAAAATCACGCCGGCCGGCGTGGTGACCACGCTCGCGGGTGTGCTGGGCAGCTTCGGGAGTGCCGAAGGCACAGGAGCCGGCGCGAAATTCAATTCTCCCCGCGGCGTGGCGGTGGACGGCAGCGGCAACGTTTACGTCGCCGATCGCGACAACTACTCGATCCGCAAAATCACGGCGGGCGGCGTGGTGACAACGCTCGCCGGACTGGCGGTCCCTATCAGCGGCCACATCGATGGCACTGGCAGCGCGGCCCGGTTCAATCAGGTGTATGGCGTGGCGGTGGATAGCAGCGGCGACGTTTACGTCGTCGACCAAGGCAGCGCCTCGATCCGCAAGGTCACGGCGGGCGGCGTGGTGACGACGCTGGCCGGCGGCGGCGGCATTGGCAGCACGGATGGCGTCGGTAGCGCGGTCCGATTTAGTTCTCCCCAAGCCATCGCGATCGACCCACGCGGCAATCTCTATGTAGCTGACACGATCAATCACACGGTCCGCATGAGCGTGTTTGCGCCGGACTTCGCGACCCATCCGGCCAGCCAGGTCGTGACACCCGGCGCCAGCGCGACGCTCACCGCCACGTCATCCAGCAACGTTCCGACCACGCACCAGTGGCAGAAGGACGGTTTCGCGATTCCCGGCGCCACGACCGCGACCCTCGCGCTATCCTCCGCCAACTTGCCGCAGTTTTCCTCCTCGGTCACCGTGACGAACATCCAGACCGCCAACCTCGGCAACTACACCCTCGTCGCGACCAACATGGCCGGCTCAACCACGAGCAACCCCGGCGTGCTCTCGTTCACGCCGCCGCCGGCCTTCGCCACGCAACCCGCCAGCCAGAGCGTGGCACCCGGCACCAACGTGGCCTTCACCGCGAGCGCGACGAGCAGCCTCGCGATCTCCTACCAGTGGCTGAAAGATGGCGTCGCTATTCCCGGCGCGACCACCAACACGCTCAACCTCACCAACGTCCAGGTCGCCAACCTCGGCAGCTACACCCTCGTCGCCAACAACACCGTCGGCTCGACCACGAGCAACGTCGCTGTGCTGGGCTTCATCGTCTCGAACGCCGGCCGCCTCACCAACCTTGCCATCCGCACCAATGCCGGCACGGGTGCGCAGACCCTGATCGTCGGTGTCGTCATCGGCGGCTCCAACACCGCCGGCACGAAGCCGCTGCTCATCCGCGGTGTGGGTCCGACGCTCGGTGTGTTCGGCGTCCCCGGATTCCTCGTCGATCCCACGCTGAGTGTTTTCTCCGGCACGACCGTCGTTTCCTCGAACGACAACTGGAATGGCGACGCCCAGATCACTGCGATCGGCACACAGGTGGGCGCATTTGCCTATAGCACGGCCACCAGCCGCGACGCTGCGCTCTACAGCTCCGCCCTGATCTCCGGAGCCTACACGATCCAGATTTCCGGTGTCGGCGGCACGACCGGCATCACGCTCGCGGAAATCTACGACGCCACTCCCGTCAACGTCTTCCTCGTCTCGACGCCCCGCCTCGTGAATGTCTCTGCCCGCACGCAGGTCGGCACCGGCGCGGATATTTTGATCGCGGGCTTTAACATCGGCGGCACCACGGCCAAGACGCTGCTCATCCGCGCCGTCGGCCCGACGCTCGGTTTGTTCGGCGTCACCGGCGTCCTCGCCGATCCGAAGCTCGAACTCTTCTCGGGCTCCAACGTCATTCAATCGAACGACAACTGGGGCGGCGGCGCGGACATCACGGCGGCGGCCGCCAGTGTCGGAGCGTTCGCCCTCGACGGCGGGAGTCGCGACGCCGTGCTCCTCGTGACGCTCCAGCCCGGCAGCTACACCGCCCAAGTCTCCGGTGTCGGCAACACCACCGGCGTCGCCCTCGTCGAGGTTTACGAGGTGCCGTGACCGGCACTAGCGCCACGTAAAGTAGGGCGGACTTCAGTCCTCCTGACTCTTTCGCCCCTTCCCCAAAAAAACGCGCGGCACTCCGTCGCGCGTTTTTTTTCATCACGCGCGGGACGTGTAATGCGGATGGCTTGATGAGTCTGGATATTGTAGGGCCGGACCTACAGACCAAACCATTTCAGCCGTTGTATATGAGGCTACGCGCGCGGTGCCTTCGGCGCAAACAGCTCGAGCAACTGAATCAGGTTCCGCGCGATGTGATAGGGATCCTTCACTGGGAGGGCGACGACGCGGTCGAGCGGCGCGCCCTTGCGATCGCGAATCTGGATCCACTCGCCGACCGCGCGATCCGGCTGCGGGAACGTGCGGAAGGTGTAGTCCCAGATTTTCTCGAACCACGCGCGCATCGCGGCATCGCCCGAGAGTTTCGCCACGAGCGCGGTTGTGTAGAGCGCCTCGGAGTGCACCCACCACAGCTTCGTGTCCCACGTCGCGCGCACGTTTTCCTCGTAGCCGGAAGCGCCGCGCGATCCGACAGGCTGGGGAAATCCCATGTCGGTGAAATGGAAAAGCCCGCCGTGCTCCCCGTCCCAGCCGCATTCGAGCGCAAAGCTCACGGCCTTGCACGCCCGCCCGATCCACTCGTCGCGCTTCTCGCGTTGGGCGACGGTCAGGAGCATCCACAGGCACTCGAGCGAATGACCGGGGCTGAGGTGACGACTCAGCAACATGTGATCCTCGCCGCCGCCCAAGGAGCGCAGCTCGGCGATGCGGCCATTCGGCAGCACATAGCGCCCGAAAATAATCGCCGCCGCCGCCACGGTGTGCTCGCGCGCCACGGCCAGCCGCGAGTCGTGCAACGCGGCGCACGCCTCGTGGATCACGAGTGTGACATTGAGCCAGATCATCGCGATCGCGTGGGCGGCGTAGCCTTCCGGAACCGGCGCCGGATAAGTCGGTGCGGCACCGGCCGCGATGCGCTGCTCGATGTTCGTGGCCAGTTGCCACGCCGTCTCAAACGCGTCGCGGTCGCCGGCGACGCGCGCGAATTCCGCGAGCCCCATCGCGACGAAGCAGTCGGCATAAATACTCGGTGCCGGACCCTCACCCGCGACGGGCTCCTTGATTTCACCCGTCTCGGAAAGCAGGAACGCACAGCGCCCGTCGGGCAGCAGCGCGTGTTGGCGAAGAAAAGCCACGGTCTTGCGCGCGTGCGCCAGATAAGCCGCGGCATCGCCCGGCACGCTTCCGGTCTTGGCCAGCTCTGCGAGCCGCGACCACAACCAGACGAAACGACCCTGCGACCACACGAACTTGTCGCGGCTCGCGAGCTCCGTGCCGGCGTTGTTCCAGCAGCTAAACACCCCGCCGCGCTCCGCATCGATCGCGCGCTGCCAGAACGGCACGATTGATTCGGCCAGGGCGGCGCGAACTTTCGGCAGGTAGGTCGCGGCCAAATCTTTTGGTTTCGTTTCGAGGTTCGCTTTGCTCATGAAATGGGTTGTTAGGTATCGTCCGAGACGCCGCGGAGTAGCGCCGCCACCGGCTCCGGGATCGGACGGTGGCGATTCAGCCACGCCATCGCGCTAAACACCACCACGGAGGTTGCGATGGGCGCCAGCACGCGCCAGTCCTGATTGGACTTGAGTCCGTAGGTCGTCAACGCGAACGCCGCGAAGCCCGCCAAAATCGACCCGATGGCGGCGCGCGCATCGGCGTGCCGGTAAATGGGCAGCAACCCAAACAGCATCGGCACCGACACGGGCCCGATCAGCGCGGCAAACCACGAAATAATCAGGCCCAAAATTCCGCCGAACCGATCCGCCTCCAGCCCGACCAGCAACGTCAGCAACGTGAAACCGAGCGTCGTCCACCGCGCGACGCGCAAGGACCGGCGTTGATCCATGCCGCGAAACCGTGCGGAAACCGTTGGCAAAATATCCCGCGTGATCACCGAGGAAATCGTGTTCGTGTCCGAGGTCGTCATCGCCATCGTGGCCGCAAACATCGAGGCGAGCACGAGCCCGACCAGCCCCACCGGGAGAAATTGTTTCGTGAGCAGCACATAAGACTGCGAAGGATCGGCGAGGTCCGGCAGGATGATCGGTGCCGCCCACATCGGGAAAAACATGAAGAGCGGCCACACGAGATAGAGCGCGGCCGAGAGCAGCGCCGATTTCCGCGCACTCGCGCCCGATGGTGCGCCGATGTAGCGGACGGCGAGATTCCACGTGCCGCCATTGTAGCTCAGCATCGTGCCCGCCATGTAGCCGACCAGAAACAACGGCGTATAGGGCCCGTTGAGCAGTTGTCCATGTCCCGCCGGCAGCCGCTCCCAAATCGTCCACGCGCTGCTCAGGCCGCCGAGATGATTCGCAATCGCGACGCACAAGATAAGTCCCGCCACCACCTGCACGGCAAACTGCAGCAAGTCCGTATAGAGGTCCGCCCACAGCCCGCCGACGGTGATGTAGAAAAGCGACACCGCGCCCGAAACCCATATCCCCGTCGAGATGGGCAGCCCCGTGAACCCGTGCAGGAGCACGCCAATCGACGCCCACTTCGCCCCGACATCGAAGAGTTTCAGCAGCATCCCGCTCCAGGCCATGAGTTGCTGCGTCGCGACGCTGTAACGCAGGGCGAGATATTCCGTCGGCGACTCGATGCCCTGAATCGCGCGCAACCGCGCCCAGCGCGGCGCGAACCAAAACGCCCCGACCACGCAGGCCACCGTGATGGAGCAGGCCCACCACACGTAGAGCGTGAATCCGTAGTTGTAGGCCACCACCGCATAGGCGACAAACACCACGCCGCTGTGCCCCGACACATGATGCGAGATGCCGCCGAGCCACCACGGGATTTTCCCGCCGCCCACAAAGTAGTCGCTCGAACCCGCAATCCGGCGCACCGCCACCCAGCCGATCGCAGCTA
Source organism: Opitutaceae bacterium (assembly GCA_025352845.1). Taxonomy (GTDB): domain Bacteria; phylum Verrucomicrobiota; class Verrucomicrobiia; order Opitutales; family Opitutaceae; genus ER46. Next base: position 2,490 of record JANXSC010000501.1, on the reverse strand, counting down.
CCAGGAGAAAAAAGATCGCGACGACGGCGTAATCGAGGAATTGCATGCGGCGGCAGCCGGCCCAAGCTACCGCTACCGCCGGATAACGGCGCAAGCCCAAACGGGAAAACACCGGGATATTTTTTCCGGCGATTTGCCCTTGTCTCAGTCCAACTCAAAACGTAACTAGCCGGTTACTCCATGCCCGCCGCACCTTCCCGACCATTGCCGCCCGCCGCACTGCCCTGCCCGGCGGCCACGATGGACGACTTTCTCGCTCAACCCACCACCCGCGTCATCGCGACGGTCGCCCGGACCCAGGGCCCCTTCCTCGTGCTCGGCGCCGGCGGCAAGATGGGGCTCCACCTCAGCGTCATGCTGCGCCGCGCCTTGGATCAGATCGGTCGGACCGACCGGGTGATCGCGGCCTCGCGCTTCACCTCGCTGCGCGACGAAGAATCGTTCACCCGCCGTGGCATCGAAACCATTCGCTGCGATCTGGGCCGCGACGAGGAGCTGCGCCGGCTGCCGGAGGCGCCGACGGTCTTCTTTCTCGCCGGCGTAAAATTTGGCACCGCCGCCTCACCCGATTTGCTCTACGCGACCAATGTCGAGCTTCCCCGGCGGGTCGGCGTGCGCTTCGCCGCTTCGCGCCTCGTCGCATTTTCCTCCGGCAACATCTACCCGTTTGTCTCGCCCGCCTCCGGCGGTGCGCGGGAGGACACCCCGCCGGCTCCCGTCGGCGCGTATGCGTCGTCGTGCCTCGCGCGCGAGCAAGCCTTCGCCGAGATTGCCGCCACGCACGGCACCGCCATCGCACTCATCCGGCTGAATTATTCCGTCGAATTTCGCTATGGCGTGCTCGTCGACATCGCGCAAACCGTGCTCGCCGGCCGCCCCGTCGATGTGACGACCGGACACGTCAACACCATCTGGCAGACCGACGCCGTGGCGCACGCCATCCAGGCGCTGGAGATCGCTGGCACCCCGGCGGTGCCGATCAATGTGACCGGCTCCGCCATCCTCTCCGTGCGCGAACTCGCGGGGCGTTTCGGCGCTGCGCTGGATCGTCCGGGGCGAACCACGGGCGTGGAAGCTCCGACCGCGTGGCTGAACAACGCCGCCCGCGCGCACCGGCTGTTCGGCGCCCCCGCCACCAGCGTCGATCAAATGATCGCGTGGATCTCCGCGTGGCTGGCGCGGGGCGGCGAGACTTGGGGCAAGCCCACGGGCTTCGATCGGCGGGACGGCCGCTTCTGAGGCGATGAAACTCAAACGTCTCCCGCGCATCCGTTCGCCGCTGTCGCTCGATCTGCGCCGCCACCTCCGTGCGGGCCAGGCGATCCCCGCGTTGCCCCTCGCGTTGAACCGCCGGCGCGAGTGGGACGAGGCGAGCCAGATCGCGCTCGTGCGCTACTACCTCGACGCGGGCGCGGGCGGCCTCGCCGTCGGCGTCCATTCCACGCAGTTCGCGATCCGCGATCCCAAGGTCGGGCTCTACGCGCCGATTCTCCAGCTCGCCTCGCTGGCCGTGGAGTTGTGGCTCGCGGAGGCACCGCGCGAATTCGTGCTCATCGCGGGCCTGTGCGGACGCACGCCGCAGGCGTTGCGCGAGGCGGATCTCGCCAACGCCCTCGGCTATCACGCCGGCCTCCTCAGCCTCGGCGCGTGGGCGGACGACCCGGAGAAAAAAATCCTCGCGCACTGCCGGGCCGTCGCGCGCGAGATTCCCCTCATCGGTTTTTACCTGCAACCGGCCGTCGGCGGGCGCGTGTTCTCGTATCGGTTCTGGCGCGAGTTCGCCGAGATCCCCGAACTCGTCGCCGTGAAGATCGCGCCGTTCAACCGCTACCGCACGCTCGACATCGTGCGGGCCGTGATGGAATCGGGCCGCGACGATGTCGCGCTCTACACCGGCAACGACGACAACATCATCGCCGACCTGCTCACGCCGTTTTCCTTCGGCGGCCGCACGCGTCACATCGACGGCGGCCTGCTCGGCCAGTGGGGCATGTGGACGAGCCGGGCCGTGGAACTCCTCGAAGAAATCAAAAAAGTTCGCGCGCTGCCGGACCTCCCCATCGCCTGGCTCGGCCTCAACGCCGCGCTCACCGATGCCAACGCCGCCATCTTCGACGCCGCGAATAATTTCGCCGGCTGCCTGCCCGGCATCCACGAGGTGCTCCGCCGTCAGGGCCTGATGGAATCCACCGCCTGCCTCGATCCGCGTGAGAAGCTCTCGCCCGGCCAGGCCGCCGAAATCACGCGCGTGACCCGGGCCTATCCGTGGCTGGTCGATGACAAGTTCGTGACCGCGAATCTTGATCGCTGGCGCCCGTAATCTCCACTTCTGCCACCATGCCCGCCCTCCCTGTCATTCTGAACGCCACTCAGCCCCGCCTTTTCGATTTTCAGGTCAACGGCTTTGGCGGTGTGGATTTTCAGGCGACCTCGGTCTCGCTCGCCGAGATGGAGCACGCGGTTGCGGTCATGCACCGCCACGGCCTCGCG
>JANXSC010000468.1 GCA_025352845.1 Opitutaceae bacterium | reverse complement strand
GCCTCGCCTAGGTCAAGAGCTGACGGCCTTTGCTGCGATGATAGGCGAGCCGAGTGGATACCGGAGCCAAGCCCCGGCATCCCTTGCTCGCCGCCGCAGACCGGCGTTTCCATGGCGCGTCAGGGCGGGGCTCTGTTACTTGCCGACCGGACCCAGAAGATTCTCAAGGTGTGCAGGCGAAACCGGAATAGCTGGGTTAACCAGCGTGCGTTCGACGAACGATCGGAAGCGAGCGATGGACTTGACGAGCGCGTCTTCGTTCTGTTCATACACCACACCAAATGTTTCCAATTGCGACCGCCGGGATTCAGCGAGCTTTTCGATCGCTTCGTCCACCGCCTCGATCACCGCAGTTCCAATCTGGGCCATGATAGGCGCGGCCTGCTTCATTTGCGCGCGGCGCACGCCGCCGAGTTGCTCGGTTGCGGCGATAAATTTCGCGGCCACCCCGTCTCGGGTCGTTTCCGCTGCGATCTGCAAATTGCCGGGGGTGGGGTCTGCTTCGGCCTGCGCCTGCGCGTCCCGCCAGATGCGGAATGCCGCTTCCGGGCTGAATGCCGCCATTGCCGCGCTGATACGCTCGTGCGTTTCTTGGAATGCTACAAATTTTGCAGCGAGCGAGGCGGGGATTTTGAATTTCAGGGCGGCGAGCAGCTTCTTTCCGTCAGCCGGGGTGGCATCATTACTTTGGATCGTATTCATTTTTCTCTGTGTTTTGCGTGTTGCGTGTTGCGTGTTGGTCTTGTGGCGACAACGTGCCGCCAAAATTTGCGTTCGATTTTCGGCGGCGTTAAGCGCGAGCGCGGATCGATTGATGATAGGCCCAGATGCACGATCTATGGGCGTTCAGATACCGCATCCGATCTTCGCCCGCGAGGCCGTCGTATTTCTCATAGATCGCTGCTGGCTCTGTGGGCTCGGCGGGCTTTGGCGCTGGCTTGGATCGCAAGCCCGCTGAAATCGACCGGCAATTCCGCTCGAACAGTAAAATTTCCTCCAACGTCATTCTCCCTGCGATTGTGCGTTTAGTTTTCATGATGGTTCTACAAAAGTGCCGCGTGTCAGGTGGTGGCCTTGGTTGTCTATTTGGTCCGGGCGTTCTATTCGCACGGGGTTTCCGTGTGGGCGATCTGTTCATCGATCGCGTTTAGCTTTTTTCTCTCCAAATGGATTTCCTTGGCGGTCTCCGGCTTCAAAAACTCGCCCGGCATTTCGCCCGGTCCGCACTCGGCGGCGGTGCGATAAAATGATCCGTCGCGCTCAAGGTGGCGGATTCGGGCCTTGATCGCGTCTTGCCGTTGGCGGAGTGCCCACACTCCCTCCGCGCGTGCCGCCTGCGGGCCGTTCTTTGGCCGTGGCGGGGCATCGCACGCCGCCCAATGCTTGCACAAGGCTGAGGCTGACAGCGTGGCTCCTGTGAAGCGCAGGCCATAGTTGATGGCGCGGCGTTGAATCTCAGCCGGCGTTAAGTCCGGGCATACGTCCTTTATTTCCTTTAAGGCTCGGGCAGCTGCGCCCCATGACGTTGCGGTGACTTGGGTCACGTCTCCGCCGCCAACGGTTGCCAGTGCGTCGAGAATCGGGTTTCTCGGCCCTTCCGGCTTCACCTCTCTCTTGGCCTCAACAGCCGGCGAGGCGTCAGCCGCGCCCAAAGGGTGGTGTTTTGTAAGGTGATGTATTGTAGGCGCATTTTTCGCGCGGTCCCGCGAAATTTCGCAGAATTCGTGAACCGTCAGCCATCCTTGATCTGGGTTTGCGTAGAAATCCAAAGCCCGCAGGAAGATTTTCTCCGGGAAGCCCGTCATGATTTCGAGGTCTTTTGCCGTGAGCGGCCGGCCTTCTCGCGAGAGATCGCCGCGCCGGCCGGCGTTTTGCTTGGCCGCAACGCTGAGCATCAAAACCCAAGCAGCGTAGAGTTCGGCCCGATCCTCTTGCTGGCGGATGCGCCCAAAGCCCAGCCCGTCGGTTTTAACGGGAAGGGATACCCATTTGAGCGGTCCCTTGGTTTTCGCCCCGTCACGGTGCTCAAAATGGTCGTGCCAGCCGGCGATCCGGTATAGCGGCGCGGCGTTCAAAGGCCACCTCGCGATCGTGCCTGCATAGCGGCGAATCGTTTAGCCGATTTTGCCACGGCGTGGCGGCAAACACCCTTGAACCTTTTGGCGCGCGTTTTCATGACTGCCGCGCCGTGCGCGTGAACCCTTTAATCAGCGCGGCCCGAACAGCGGCGGGGTCGTAAAAGCTCATCTTCCCGATCCGAAGAAACGGGATCAGCTTCCGGGCTTTCCACTTCCTCCACGTCCTAGGAGCCGGACGCGATTTTGCGTCAAAAATCAGGGCGATACACGTTTCCTCGCCCACGAGCTTATCACATTGTGAGACCGGACCGGCTAGCGTTTCGTTCATATCCATGCGGCCGGTGTCAATTCGATGGGGCCGCGAGAGGCCGGAATCGGCTTTTTGGCCTACTTTCCCTCAGTTTTGGGTGAAATTCCCCAAAAAGTCGCCGATTCGGCGTCGCTCATCATGTTCAGGTAGTGCTTCCGGATCATCGCCTCGCTATTCCCAGCCTCCAACGCCGCCGCGCCGAGTGACTGAAACTTGGCGACATGGGCCGATATGTAGGTATGCCTCAGCACGTCGTCGGTAAGAGCGAAGCGCTTTCGGACGTGCGAAACCTTTTCGAGCATGTTCGGCACTGTGATCGGAAAGTCCTTCACCGGGTAGCGCGCGAGCCATGCCGCGAGATTTGGCTGAATCTTCACCTGACGGATCGCGCCGACTTTCGAGATTTCCGGGGTGATGCGAATCACTCCTAGCTTGGTGTCGATCAACCGTTCAACGTCGGGCGAATCGCCAAGCTTGCGAATCTCTCCGTCTGACACCGATGGGCGAATGCCGGCGAAAAGAGTGAGCGCGAAGTAAGGAGCTAGGAACCCAGCCGGATGGCCGCAGCGTCCCCCACCCTTGTGGCTTTCGACGTATTCCATGAGAGCCGCCGCTTTCTCGGCTGAGATGATCTCGGGGATGCCACGGGCGATCTTAAACTTCGTTGTTCCCACTACGGGATTGCCGCTCCCCCACTTCCGCGCGGGCGACATGCAGAAATTAAAGAAGGCATGAAGGTCGCCCCTCATATTGTTATGGCGCTTCGGGCCACTCGCCTTGGCTTTGAGGAACGTTTCGATCTCTGTGGCCGTGAATGCGTGAACCGCTCGCGCAGGATACAGGGCGCACAGACCCTTTAGCGTGCGAACGTAGTCCCGTAGCGCAGAAGTGCTGATATGCGGTGTCCGGTCGGCAAGGAACGCGTCGCGCGCCGTCTCTACAGGCATTTCTGCAAACGGCGGGCGGTAGTTGACTAGATACCACTGAACGGCGGCAAGTGGATCGGGCGTCAGCGAAAACAGTGCTTCGGCGGTAGCGACCTGCGCGACCGATAGACGCGTATTGACCGCACGCGTGCCACTGGCGGCGTTCGCGGCCTCAACCTCTAGGCGGCTTACTTCGCCGAATGCGGCCTCCCGTGACTTGAACTTTCGGCGGACCCGCTCGCCGTTGAGGTAGCCGACCACCTGAAAAGTTTGATAGGAGATGCCGTGATCCCTCGCCTTGATTGCGCGAATCCTAAATCCGCCGTGCTTCACAGATGCCTCCATGCAATCCGGCGCAGCGTCAATTGGAGCGAAGTAAGCGCCAATTCGTGCCAAGAAATCTGGCACGAGTGAACCGACGGTTTCGGTTTTGAGAGGAGAAACGAGAGTGCCCGGGGTGGGGGTCGAACCCACAAGACTTTCGTCGGTAGATTTTGAGTCTACTGCGTCTGCCAATTCCGCCACCCGGGCGAGAGGAGCCTCGGCGGAAATTGGAAAACGCGCCGCGCCGTGTCCACGCCAAATTCGGGGCGCGGGTTTTTTTGAGTTCCGGCACCCTTGCAGGATGCACCCGCTCGCATCGGCCACCGGGGGTTTCGCAGGGCCTCAACCCCGGCTGGATTCCGGCCGCCCTTCGGGCGGCAAGACATGGCGCGTCTCCAGCGCCGGCCGCGGGTGTAACAGGAAGTGAGGTCAGTCAGGTGTCTGTTGCGTGGCACGGGCGTCCCGCCCGTGTCCGAGGCGGCCGGAGGCCGCCTCGGGTTCGACCTCACGGGCAAGATGCCCGTGCCACTCCGAACCCTGACCTTACTTCCTATTACACCCATCGGCCACACCCGCCCCGGTTCGGTCTTTCAACTTTCAACCTTCACCTTTCAACTTTCCGCCATGCCTGACTTCCGCGCCTTCTGCACGCCGGCCACGGCCGATCCGGCCGAGCTCACGCTCACGCCCGACGAGTCGCACCATCTCGTGGTCGTGAACCGCGCGCGGATTGGCGATACGGTGGTCGCGTTCGACGGCCGGGGCAGCGAGTGGATTTGCGAGCTCACGGCCGATCGGAAAAACGCCGCCGTGCTCAGGGTGCGTTTCAAGCAGAAGCTCCGTCCCCTCCCCTACGAGATCACGCTCGGCCAGGCGCTGCCCAAGGGCCAGTTCATGGACGCCATCGTGCGCAAGGCCACGGAGATTGGCGCGCGCCGCATCGTGCCACTGGAGAGCGAGCGCACGCAGGTCCACCTCGACGGCGACCGCTCGGATCGGAAAATAGAAAAATGGCAGACCGCCGCGCTCGAGGCCGCGAAGCAATGCGGCAATCCCTTCGTGCCCGAGGTGCTGCCGGTGCAAAACGCGGCCGCCTTCATGGAGTCCGCGCGCGGCCATGACCTGAAACTCATCGCCAGCCTCCAACCGGGCGCGAAGTCGCTCAAGACCGTGCTCGCCGCGTTTAACGCCGCGCACCAGCGCGCCCCCCGCAGCGCGCTCTGGCTCATCGGGCCCGAGGGGGATTTCACGCCGGCGGAAATGAGCCGCGCGCACAGCGCCGGATTCGAGCCAGTCACGCTCGGGCCGCTCGTGCTGCGTTGCGAGACGGCAGCGGCGTATGCGCTGAGTATTCTGAGCTACGAGTTGCAGAATGCGTAGCGCGCGGATTCGGTGTAGGGCGCGCTTCGCTCACCATTCCAGCAACCCGCCCGCAAAGGTGAGCCCCGCGCCAACGCTGCAGAAGATAATTTTGTCGCCGTCGGTGAAGATGCCTTCCTCCGCGGCCCAGCCCAGCGCCATCGAGACGCTCGCGGCGCTCGTGTTGCCGTATTTCGCAATGGTCACGACGAATTTGTCGTAGGGGATGCCCACGCGTTTGCTCACGGCCTTCAGGATGCGCTCGTTCGCCTGGTGCGGCACGATCCACGCGATGTCGTCGGGTTTCAGGTTCTCCCGCGCGCGGGTCTGCTCGATCTGTTCGGCGAAACCGATCACGGCGTGCTTGAACACTGCGGCTCCGTCCATCTGGAGATAAAATTGATCCATGTCGCCACCGGGAAACGATGGCCATGGCATCCGCGCGCCGCCGCCCGTGCGCTGAATCGACTCGAATTGCTCGGCATCGCCCGAGAGGCCCATGCGGTGCAGGCGGTGCCCACCCTTTCCCCCGGTGAGAATCGCCGCGCCCGCGCCATCGCCAAAAAGAAAAGCGGTGTCCTGACACTCGGGATTGGTGATACGCGAGAGCAGTTCCGCGGTGACCACGATCACGTTGCGCGCCGTGCCGCCGAGGATAAACGTGCGTCCGACCTCAAGCGCGTAGAGCCAGCCCGAGCACGCCGCATTCAGATCGAAGGCGAGCGCGCGGGGAATGCCCATCTCGCGCGCGAGCGAACTCGCCGCCGAGGGCACCGGCTGATCCGGGATGATCGTGGCCATGATCACGCCGTCGATTTGCTCGACCGACATGCCGGCCTGATCGAGCGCGTGCTTCACGGCGATCTTGGCGAGGTCGGTGGCGGACTCATCCTCGGTCGCGTAGCGCCGTTCGCGGATGCCCGTGAGCCGGACCATTTCCTCCTCGGTGCGATCCGGGAAGGCTTTGAGGATTTCGCTATTCGCGCGCACATTCGCGGGAACCGCGAAACCCACCCCGGCAATGCAAACGGTATCGGCTGTCGTGCTCAACAGAGGGAGGAAATAGCGGCTTCGTCGCCGCGTCCACTCAAGATTTCCGGGACGCGAGATAGCGCGTGACATCGTCGCCCGACACCCGGCCGCCCGGCCCGGTGGCCTCGATGCCCGTGGTAATGGTCGCCGGATCGAGGCCGGCCTCCTGCGCGAGTTTGGTGGCGCGCGGCGTCCAAATCAGGGCGGCCGCCGGTTTCGCCGGCGCGGCAGCGGCGATGAGCGCGTCCGATCCGGCTTTCGTTTCCAAGTGCCGCAGGCTCTCGTCCACGGTTTCCAGCCGCAGAAACAGCGCCCCCGACTGGAGCACATCGCCCGCCTTCACCGGGAGCGCCAGCACGGTGCCCTCCGCCGGCGCCTCGTAGTCGAAGATCGATTTGTCGCTTTCCAGTTCGGCGATCTTCTGGCCCTTCGCGACGCGGTCGCCGGGTTTCGCCTTGAGGGAGATGACCGTAAGCTCGCTCACGGTGGCACCCATGGAGGGCACCGGGACATCAATGATAAAGTTGGCCATCAGAATTTGCGGTGCCGGGGAGTGTGCAACCGCCCGCTGCTTGGTCAAGGGAAGGGAATCTCAACTGTCGCACGTGGAGTTGTAGCCGGGGTCGCCGACCCCGGCCCAGCCTACGAACCGGGCTCAACGAGCCCGGCTACAACTTCATCACCAGCGCGTCGTCCTTCACCGCGAACACCAGCTCACCTCGACCGGAAGATGTCGCTGGCGAGGGCCTCGACGACGAGCGTGCGCAGACCGTAACCGTCTTTCTTCACGGCCTGAAGGATGTCCTCGATCACGTAGTCATCGACGGGCGTCATGTGGCGACCCGTGGCGTAGCTGAGGAATTGTTTGATGAGGTGGCGGGTGAAAACATCCGTCCGGCTTACGACGAGGATGCTTTTGAAATCGTGAAAGTCGGCATAAGTCTCCCCGGAGCCGAATTCGCCGGTGGAATCAACCTTCGGTGCGGGCGCATCGCCCTTGGGTTTGGAATAGGTCGCGCGCCAACGGCCGATGGGATCGAAGGTCTCGAGCCCGAAGCCGAGTGGATCGATTTTCCGATGGCACTCGTTGCAGGTTTTGTCGGCCCGGTGTTTTGCGAGCCGCTCGCGGATGGTGGTGGCTCCACTCACATCCGCCTCGATGGCCGGAACCACATCCGGCGGCGGGGGCGGCTTGATCCCGAGCATGTTTTCCGAGACCCAGACGCCGCGCGTGACTGGCGAGGTTTCGACGCCGTTCGCGCTGACCGTGAGCACGCCCGCCATGCCGAGCAGGCCGCCCCGCTGCCGGTTGCCCGCGAGGCTGACCCGCTGGAAACCGTCCGCGAGGCGGAGCGTTTTTTGCTCGGGCAGGTTGTAGAGTTTAGCCAGCCGCTTGTCCGCAAAGGTGTAGTCGGCATCGAGAAACTGCCGCACCGATCCGTTTTCGCCGAGCAGATGGCGAAAAAAGAGGCGCACCTCCGTCTTCATCGCCTCAGGCAGGTTCTCGGCGTAATACACCCGCATGGTTTCCCGCGGCGGAGGCATGCCACCGAGATCGCGGAGATTCAGCCAGCTGTCGAGGAAGCCGTTCACGAATCCTCCTACGCGGTCGTCCGCGAGGAGCCGCAGGGCCTGCTTCCTGAGCGTCTCGGGAGAAGTCAGTTTCTTGGCCGCAGCAGCGGTGATCAGCTCCTGGTCGGGCGGTGCGCTCCAGAGCGCGTAGGAGAGACGCGAGGCGAGATCGTAGGGGCCGAGTTTGGTTTCTTTCTCGTTCGTGATCTCGCTGAAATAGAGAAACGACGGCGAGCACAGCATCATCTTCAGCGTGTCGAGCGCCGCCTGATGCGGCGTCGCCTTTTCACCGATCCGCATCTCGTAGGTCTTCCGAATGCTGGCGCGATCGACATTCGTGAGCGGACGACGATACGCGCGGGCGCCGAAGGCATAGAGTTGATCGAGCGCCTGCTTTGCTTGAAAACCCCGCTCGCCAAACACCGCGATCTCTTCCCGGCTTCCGCCGAGCTCGGCGATGGGCCCGTCGATCTTGATCTCGCCGATGCGGATATGCGGGAGGTCTCCTCCCGCCGATATCAGGTGCGTGCGGCTGACGCCCGCCTTGGCGAACTTGCCCTGGAAGTCGTCCACGTAGCGCTTGTTGATCGTGACGACGGATGCGCGCGATTCGTAAGGTCCATTGGGGAAGATGAAGCGGGGCGTCTGCCCGGCTTCGAGCCAGACGCGAAACTTGATCCACTCCGGTTTGTCATCGGGCACCACCGCCTGCGCGAGGAGCGGCTCGATCGCCTGCGGATAATGGATGTGGTTCTTGGTCGCGTCGCCGGGCACGACGCCGAGCAGAAACGGTTCGGAAAAATCGATGCCGAAGATCGTGGGGTCGTAATGCGTGTCGCGGTGCATCGCCTGCGCGTGGACTTCGATGTCGTAGAGCCCGGAGACCGGCACGCCTTTGAGAAAGTCTTCGATGTGTCCGTAGCCGCCCTGACGCGTGTCGGTGTTTGGCTGTTCATACAGGCAGAGAAACTTGTAATTGAAGGCGGCCTTGTGCGGCCCCGACAGCTCCTCGTATTGGACAAAGTGACCGTTGAAGTCCCAAGTCTGCGGCGGCATCTCCGGGCGGCCGAGGCGCGTCTCGACGAGACGATTGGCGGATTGGAAATACTGATCCACCAGGAAGCCGGACGTGACGAGCGATTTTCCGATGGTGTCGATGTGCTCGCTTGCCTTCTCCTTCGGAAAATCCGCCGTGAGGCCGAGGGTGTCCATCCGGCGGCCAAAGAGCGTCGCGAGCGTGTTCTCGTATTCCCGGTTCGAGAGCCGCCGCATCACCGTGCGCGCGGCGGTGCTCGCAATCTTCCCGCGCGCGGAGGCGACGCTCTCCCGCAACACTCGGATGAGGGCGAGCCGCTCGTCGTCAGTCGGAAACAGGTCCGCCTTCTTCGGCGGCATTTCCCGCAGCGTGAGCTGGTCGATGATATCTTTGGCGTCGATCAGCGCCGCCTCAGTGCCGAGCGGCAGCTTGAAATTTTCGAAGTCGCGGTCGCCCTTCTGCGTCACACTGTCGTGGCATTTCAGACAGTATTTGTCGGCGAACTCGAAAAATTTTTCCTGTCCGGGCGATTCAGCGGCCTGCGCGAACGTCGCGACCAGAACGAATCCAAGCGCAGCCTTACTCCAGCGATGAGCGCGCATCGGCGAACAAAATTCCGCGGCATCCACCTTACGTGATCCCAAACCGGCCCGTGCTGTTGCCGAACGCCTCCGCGTGCACGCCCATGCGCTGCGCGATGTCGACATAGAGATTGCACAGCGGCACCTTGTTTGGACCCGAGGCAGGGAGCTGCTTGAACTCGCCGTGACGATACCCGCCGCCGGCGAGGATGATCGGGAGATCGGAATTTTTGTGCGAGTTCGCGTCGCCGATGCCGCTGCCGAACAGCACCGAGGTCGAGTCGAGCAGCGTCCGGTCTCCGTCCTCAATCTTGGAGAGCCGCGCGAGGAATTTTCCGAACTGATCGATCTGGTAGCTCTCGAGCGCGATGAGGTGCTTGATCGCCGCCTCGTCGTTGCCGTGATGTGAGAGGCCGTGGTAGGCCTTGTCGATCCCCAGGTCCTGCGGCAGGAAATCGCCGCCGATTTCCAGCGTGGCGATGCGCGTTGAATCCGTCTGGAGCGCCAGCGCCATCAGCTCATAGAGCATCGGCAGGTCCGCGACCCGGTTCTTGTTGGCCGGCTTTTCGAAAGCCGGCTGAGGCTTGGGCAGGCTGGCCCAACGCTGGCGGAGTTCGAGGCGCTTCTCCACGTCGCGGATCGAGGTGAAATATTCGTCCAGCTTTTCCTTGTCCTCGCGGTTGACCCGCTTGGAGAGACGGTTCGCGTCCGCCAGCCCGCTGTCGAGAATCGAGGCCTGCAACCGGTTCTCCTGATTGCGCCGCTCCAAGCGGTCCGGGGAGTCGCTGACGAAGAGCCGGTCGAACAACTCGGCCGGACCCGTGATGGGAGGCACGCGCACCCCGGATTTCGTCCAGGCGATCTGGCAGCCACCGTGGATGCCGCCCTCCGATCCGACCGTGAGCGATGGGAAACGCGTCTGGAAACCGATCTCGTCGGCCATGAATTGGTCGATGGAGACATTGCCGCCGGGCCGGTTTTGCGCCTCCGAATTGAGGACGCCCGAGAGGAAGGAATGCACCGCGAAGTGCCCGCCCTTGATGCCGTGGTCGAGCCCGCGATAAACCGTCATGTGCTTGCGCACGTCCCACAGCGGCTTGAGCAGCGTCGTCTGCTCGTAGGCCGCTCCGGTCGTGGCGGGAAAGAGCTGCTTCACCTGAAAGCCGAGCAGATTCCCGACCGCGACGAATCGCCGCGCCCCGGCCCCCGCGCCCTTGGCCGCCTGCACGGCGGAATTGCCCCCGACGACGCTGGCCAGAAGCGACGGCAGCGAAGGGAGGGCTAAGGTTGCCCCGAGGGATTTGAGGATGAAATGGCGGCGGTTCATGGGGTTCATGCTCATGGGAATTCTTGGGGTGAGGGACGTGCTTTCAACGCATGACGCAGGAAACGGGCGGCCGATGCTTTCTAAATGCAGCCGACCTCTCTGGGACAATGGAAGAGCGCACGGAAGCTCAAGCGCGGATTGTGCTTTGAGCGAGAAAAAAGCCCACGCTGTAGCCGGGGTCGCCGACCCCGGCCGCATCCAAACCACCGGGCTCAACGAGCCCGGCTACACCTGCCGCCAAATTCACTCGAAATCGATCGCGCCAGCATAGGGCCAGTCTTCCGTCTTCGCCACCAAGCCGGCACGCACCGGATTTTCGCGCACATATTTCCATTTCTCCGAGCGGGACTCGTTAGACCGCAACACGTGATCGAAGAACTCGGCCTGCCAAAGCGGTGCTTCGGCCCCGAGCGCGGATAATGCGCGTTTCGCGGTCCATTCCTTCCATTTTCCGATGGCACCCGCGAGCGGCTTGGCTCCATCGAGCAAGGGCGTGGCGAAGAAATGGACATGGTCGGGCACGACCACGTAGCGCCCGACCGCCCAGCCATGCCGGTCGCGCAAGCCGCTCCATTCTTCACGCAAGATTTCGTGCACCGCCTGCGATGCGAGCAGACGCCGGCGCTCCGCCACGCATGTCGTGATGAAATGGGTCGGCTGGCGCTCCCAAGTCTGGCGCAACCGCTTGAGATGCCGATGTTCGGACATGCACGTGAGCGTGCGCGTGACCATTGCTGCGTTGCAAGCCCGTTGCTGTAGTTGTAGCCGGGGTCGCTGACCCCGGCCATTCAATCACCGGCCTCAGCGAGGCCGGCTACATCTCACTCGACGCGCTCCGAGGCCAGATCCCTCTCCGCTTCTGGCCAAACGATCAGCAGCCATTTCATGAACGCCTGCGCAGTCGGGCTTCGACCTCTGCCCACGAGGCGCCGGCTTCGGGATTCGCATCATAGGCCGCCTGAGCTTCGTCAAGGAGAGCCTTTTCGTTCTCAGTTGGTGCTACGTCGCAAGTCCGTTGTGTAGCCGGGGTCGCTGACCCGGTCTTTCAAACTGTCCCAGAATTTCATCGCGATCCTGCCCGGAAAGTTTTGGCAGTTCGTCGAGGATTTCCGCTTTGCTCATGGGTGGGAGGTAGCGGCATTGAGACGGGATTCAAGCTGACCCTCGGATTCGCTCGACCGCTCCATGAGCCAAACGATCATGTGCTTTCAGCGGGCGCTCACTTCGACCATAGCGACAGGTTCGAGTGCTTGTGTGCCAAGATAACCTCCAATGGCTCACCGCTGTTTGGGAGTCGGCATGGGAGTAGTTGGCTGCGGGGACGGCTGCACAATGATCGGACGAATCGGATTTGTCGGCGCGCCTCTAGTCTCCGTTGTTTCGGATACGACTCGCAGCAAGTTTATCTCCTGTCCGTTAGCCAACGCCAGAGTTTGATCACCGTCTCGGATTTTCATTTTGCTTTCGGTTTGGGTGCTGAGGTGGGCATCGGTCGGATTTGATTTACGACCGCGCCGAGTTGCCCGGACGGTTCGGCCGGTCGTTGCATCGTGGTGGAAGTCGATGGTAGCGGTCGGACCATGTTGATTGGCGCACCGTTGGTAACATACGCGGGCACCAGCTTTGGCTTATTGTCTGATGTGGCCATGTTACTTTCCTTTGTTTGTTGGAACGGGCCGGACTTCGTTTATCAGCTGGCCGGCGGTGACGCCGGCAACAGGAGACGGAGCAAGAGACGTGGGCTGAACAGGCGCCGCAGGCGCCGGAGCGGTCGGTTGTGATGGGGGCGTCGGATTATTCATTGGTTTTCGATCAGGAAGATTAGCTATCGCAAACGAAACAGTGAACATCATGCCGGCTACCAAGAACGCGCCGGCGAAAAAATTGCATCGATTCGTATAGGCGGAAGCAGTGGTGGGTTCTTTGATCGCGGCATCCTCCCGTTGCAGGTAGTATCGAAAAATAACTCCCAGCTGCTGGCGGATTGCTGCTTGGCTCGTCATGAAAGAAACCATTGTGAGAACGACAGCGCCACCAAAGAAACACCACGACGCGATCAGTGCCCACCGCATTTCAGCGGTGGCCAGCGGCGCGAGATCTTTGATGAAGGCCACCGAAAACCCGAGGGCAGACGAGGAAATTGTGAGCACTGACTTGTCGAAATTTTCGGCATTTGAAATCTGCTTTTTTACTAGCTCGCCCTTCTCTTCGGAATAGAGCCGCTCACGCAGCTCGGTATCGTCGGCCGCAGGATTGGGCGGCGTAGGTAACGCGACGGAACGTTGCTTCTTCTTCGACATGATTGGCGGTCTCTCAACAGAACAGCTGAAATCTTTAATTATAGGTCTTGGTGTCGAGTGAAAAGTGTTCTCATGAACACTATCAGGAAGGAGCAAACGAGTGGCCGGCAAGTGTCTACCCGCCTTCGCTCGCAGGGTCAGCTAACAGGGGAATAGGGCCATGTGTTGACTGGCACTTTTCCGAGTCAGCCACAGGCAGTCTACTGACTGATCGTGGAACGGTTTCGCCGGAACGCCCAGAGGTAGTCACGCTACCTTTTACCTCAGCGAAGCAAGGCGCATGGCAGTCTCGTGTGAACCACGCTATGCGGCTGCGTTTACCGTCCGCTCATCTCTTCGCGACAGGCGCGTCTTGAACCAGCACCAGCGCGCCGTCCTTCACCGCAAATTTCACCTCGCTGCCCTCGGCGACCGTGCCGCCGATGAGTGCGCGAGCGAGCTGCGTCTCGATATTCCGCTGCAGGAAACGCTTGAGCGGACGCGCGCCGAAGACCGGGTCGTAACCCTTCTCGGCCGCCCATTCTTTCGCTTTCTTGTCGAGCGTCACAGTGATGCGGCGGTCGGCGAGGCGCTTGTTCAAGTCGGCCAGCAAGAGGTCCACGATGGTCGTGATTTCCTCGAGTGTGAGCGGCTTGAAGAGGATCGTCTCGTCGATGCGGTTGAGGAATTCGGGCCGGAAACTTTTTCGCAAGTCCGCGAACACACTCTCGCGCACGCTCTCGGGGATCGTGTCGCCGGTCACGCCTTCGAGCAGATAGCGTGAGCCGAGGTTCGAGGTCATGATGATAATCGTGTTCTTGAAATCCACGGTGCGGCCCTGCGAATCCGTGATGCGGCCGTCGTCGAGCACTTGCAGCAGCACGTTGAACACGTCGGGGTGCGCCTTCTCGATTTCGTCGAAGAGGATCACGGCGTAGGGCTTGCGGCGCACGGCCTCGGTGAGCTGCCCGCCCTCGTCGTAGCCCACGTAGCCCGGCGGCGCGCCGATCATGCGCGCGACGCTGTGCTTCTCCATGTATTCCGACATGTCGATGCGCACCATCGCGGCCTCGGTGTCGAAGAGGGTTTCGGCGAGCGTCTTCGCGAGTTCGGTTTTACCTACGCCCGTCGGGCCGAGAAACAGGAAACTCCCGACCGGCCGCCGCGGGTCCTTGATGCCGCTGCGCGCACGCAGGATCGCCTCGGTCACGAGCGTGACGGCCTCGTCCTGACCGACCACGCGCTCGTGCAGCACGCTCTCGAGCCGGAGCAGCTTATCCTTTTCGCCCTCGACAAGCCGCGTGACAGGCACACCGCTCCACTTCGAAACGATCTCGGCGATCTCCTCTTCGGAGACTTCCTCCTTGAAGAGCGTCGTTTCCTCGCGCCCTTTTTTCTCGAGCCGCTTCAACTCCTCTTCCATCTGCGGAATTTTCCCGTGGCGTAGCTCGGCGACCTTGTTGAGGTCGTAGGCGCGCTCGGCTTTCTCCATTTCGAGCCGCAACGCCTCGATCTCCTCGCGAAGTTTGCGCGTTTTTTGGACGGAGGCTTTTTCTTTTTCCCAGTGAAGCTTGATGCCCTTGGCTTTTTCGCGGGCCTCGGCGAGTTCTTTGCGCAGCGTTTCGAGCCGGCGCTTGCTGGCGTCGTCTTTCTCTTTTGTGAGTGCGGTCTCCTCGATTTCGAGCCGGAGCGCCTTGCGCGTGAGTTCGTCGAGTTCCTGTGGCATCGAATCCATCTCGGTGCGAATCATCGCGCACGCCTCGTCCATGAGATCGATCGCCTTGTCGGGCAGAAAGCGGTCCGTGATGTAGCGGTTCGAAAGCGTGACGGCGGCCACGAGTGCGTTGTCCTGGATGCGCACGCCATGGTGCAACTCGAAGCGCTCCTTGATGCCGCGCAAGATCGACAGCGCGTCCTCCACGCTCGGCTGATCGACCACGACCGGCTGGAAACGCCGCTCGAGCGCGGCGTCCTTCTCGATGTGCTTCCGATACTCGTCGAGCGTCGTCGCGCCGATGCAGTGCAACTCGCCGCGCGCGAGCATGGGCTTGAGCAGATTGCCCGCATCCATCGCGCCCTCGGTCTTGCCGGCGCCGACGATCACGTGGAGTTCGTCGATGAAGAGAATGATGCGGCCTTCGGCCTGCTTGATTTCCGTGAGCACGGCTTTCAGGCGTTCCTCGAACTCACCGCGATATTTTGCGCCGGCGACGAGCGCGCCCATGTCGAGCGAGAAAATGGTTTTATCCTTCAAGCCCTCGGGCACATCGCCGCGTAGAATGCGCTGCGCGAGCCCCTCGACGATCGCGGTCTTGCCGACGCCGGGCTCGCCGATGAGCACGGGGTTGTTTTTCGTTTTGCGCGAAAGGATGCGGATGGTGCGGCGAATCTCGTCGTCGCGGCCGATCACTGGATCCATTTTTCCCTTCCGTGCCTGCGCGACGAGATCGGTGCCGTATTTTTCGAGCGCGGCGTAGGTCGCCTCAGGATTGTCGGTCGTCACGCGCTGTGAGCCGCGCACATCCTTCAGCGCCTTCAGCACTTTCGCGCGGTCGAGGCCGAAGCTCTTGAAGAGTTTTTTCAACGCGTCCGGTTTCGCGACGTCGAGCAGGCCGAGGAGCAAGTGCTCCACGGAAACGAAATCATCGTTGAGCGACTTCGCCTCTTCTTCGCCGCGCGTGAGCACTTCGTTGACGGACTGCGTCACGTAGATTTTCGACGTGTCCACGCTGCCCGTGACTTTCGGGATGCGCTCCAGTTCGCGCTCCACCGCGAGCTGCACGGCGCCCGGTCCGATGCCGAGCTTGTCGAGCAGGCCCGGCACGACGCCGTTCTCCTGTGCCACGAGCGCAGCGAGCAGATGCCACGTGTCGACCTCATTGTGATTGAGGCGGCGAGCGGTGTTCTGCGCGTCTGTCACGGCCTGACGCGACATTTGCGTGAGTTTGGCAAAATCCATAATTGCTTAGCTTCGCATGTGGCGCGCCAGATTGTGAATGGGTTGTTCGCCCCAGCGGAGCGCCTCGCCGGGCCAGACAGTCGTGTCAGAGTGTGACGCCCGCGGCACAGGGGAGTGTCACCGTGCCCCGCCATACTGAAACGCTTTCAGTTCACTTGAACATCGCGTTCTTCGCCTCGCCGCCGCTGAGGATGTAGGCCGCGAGGTCGAGAATCTCGTCCTTCGTCAGCATATTGAGCAGCATCGGCGGCATCGGGGAAATCTTCGAGGGTTCGATGCTCTTCACTTCCTTGCGATCGACGCGCGTCTGGGTGTTCGGCTCCGAAGGGTCGGTGTTGATCGAGACGGTGTCGCCCTGAAGGTTGACGACCACGCCGACGACCGTCTCGCCGTTGAGCTTCGTCAGCACGCTCGGGACGAACTGCTCGTTGATCTCCTTGCTCGGGTTGATGATTTGGTCGAGCAGGTCGTGCGCGCTGTAACGACCGCCGGCCGTCGTGAGGTCGGGGCCGGTCATGCCGCCCTCGTTGCCGAAGCGGTGGCAGGCGAAACACGCGGCGGCGCCAAACATCTTGCGGCCGTTTTCAAAGCTGCGGTGGCGCATCCCGTTCTTCGCGGCGGCGCTGAGATCGTCGAGCGTCCACTGCGTGGGCGTGCGGCCGGCGAAGACTTCGCCGAGATTCTCGACGACGGATTTGCGCTCGGCCTTGCGCGCGAGGAGATCGGCGAGCGTCGTCTTCTCGGCGTCGGTGAGCGTGGCGACGGCATCGTTGCGCACGAACTCGATGAACTTGTCGAAGCTCGCCCCGCCGCGGTAGTTCGTCGCCTTGAGAAACCATTCGAAATACGCGGTGCGCGTCGCGGTCGTCCACCCAGCCTTCAACATCCGCAGCGAACGCGCATACTCGATCTGCTCCTCCTGCGTGGGCGCGGCCTTGATGAGCGCGATGGCCTTGGCGGCGACAGTCGGACTCTGGAGGTAAACGAGCGTCTCGCACAACAGCCAGTTGGCCTCGCGCGTCGCGGCGGGAAACAGCGGATCAAGTTTCGCGAGGAGCGCTTTCACCGTCTTGTAGTCGGGCCGGTCGAAGCGGTTCAGCACGATTTGAATCGTGCGCAGGTGCGTGAGCTGGCGCGCGGCGTCGAGCTTGGCGTGGTCGATCTTCAGCAGCGCGGCGAGGAGCGCGGCGCCGCGCGCGGTATCGACCGGCGGGGTCGTGGCGACGCGGTGCGGCGGGCACACGCCGGTGGCGTGCGCGAGCGCGAGCAGCGCCTCGATTTGAATCGCCGGATCGCGCTCGGCGAGCGCGCGGGTGGCCCACGTCTCGACGGGCTGGTGCTCGACCGCGATGCGCGCGGCCCAGCGAATCGCGCGGTCGGCGTGGGCGAGGTGCGGCCACGCTTTCACGACGGCGGCGGGATCCTGTTTGCCGTGGAAGGCTTCGAGCGAGTGGCGCAGCTCGCGCGCGGCGCTCGCGACGGGTTTTTCGTTGTCGGGCGCGGTGGACTCGGTGCCGCGATACGTCACGCGATAGACGCCCGACTGCACGCGGCGGCCGCCGATGGCGAAATACAGCGCGCCATCCTGCGGGTGGATGATCGCGTCGGTGAGCGGGAGCGGCGTGCCGGAGAGGAATTCTTCCTTCGTCGCGGTATAGCTCGCGCCGTCGGGTTTGAGGTGGACCGCGTAGAGTTTGCCCCAGCTCCAATCGAGCGCGAAGAGCGCGCGCTGGTATTTCACGGGGAACTTCGCGCCGTAACCAAAGGTGAGGCCCGTGGGCGAGCCGGGGCCGACGTTCACAACCGCACCGAGGTTGTCGGGATAGAACTCGGGGCGCTTGCCCGCGCCGTTGCGCCAGCCGAACTCCGCGCCGCTCGTCACGTGGTTGATGCGTGTGGGGCGATACCACGACGTGTTGAAATCATACTCCATGTCCGCGTCGTAGGTGAAGAGCTCGCCGTCGCGATTCACGGCCGCATCGAAGATGTTGCGGAAGCCCGACGCATACGCCTCGAACTCTTTTCCGTCGGGCGTGAAACGATAAATAATTCCGCCCGGCGCGAGCACATCGCGCATGAAGCCGCGACCGTCGGGCATGCGCGGCAGCAGGTGATCCTCGCCGAAGAAGCGCGGCACCGGCGAGGTCGCGGCGAATTGCGTGGGCTTCGTGCCGTTGCCCGTAATCAGGTAGAGCGCCTTGCCGTCGGGTGTCGGCACGATCGCATGGACACCGTGATCGCCGCGCGCATCGAAGGCGCGGAGCAGCTCCACCTTGTCGAGCTTGTCGTTGCCGTCGCTAGCGGTGATGCGATAGACGCCGCTCTTGATTTTGTTTTCGTAGTCGTTGACGCCGACGTAGAGCGCGCCGAAGGCAAAAACCATGCCGTTGATCGCGCGAATCTCCGCGGGCATCTGCTCGATGTCCGAGGCCGCAAGCGTCTTGCCCGGAGCCGGCGGCGTGAAGCGATAGAGCCCGCCGTATTGGTCGCTCGCGTAGATGCGACCGCGGTCGTCGGCGCAGAGATTCACCCACGAGCCCTGCTCCACGCCGGGCACGGAGTAGATCAGCTCCACGGCGAAACCGGGCGCGACCTTGATGCGGCTGACGGGCGTGGCCTTGTTCTCGCCGATGGCGGGACCGACGACCGCGGGGCGGTCGACGGCCTTGGCACCCTTCTTCGTCGGGGCCTGCGCAAAGGCGGGCGTGGCAAAAAGGGCGGCAATGAGTAGCAGGCGCAGCGATTTCATGGAGTAAAGGGCAGGACGCGCAGCAGGCGGGAAGGAGACGAAAGCGGCGACCCCAAATTACGGCGCGCGCACCGCCGCGCGGTTGAAATACACCACGGCGTTCTTCGACTCGCGGCCGGCAAGGATGAGATCGATGCGGCCGTCGCCATCGACATCGGTCGCTTTCAGATCATATGCCTCCTGCTTGTTTCCGGTGTCGATGTCGTGCGGTGTGAAATTGCCGCGGCCATCGTTCTCATACCAGCGAACGGTGTGCGTCGTGTAGGAGGCCACCGCCACATCGAGGTCGCCGTCGCCATCGAAATCACCGACCGCGAGCGCGTGCGGCGTCGCGAAATCGGCGTCGATCACGTGCTTCGCCCAATTCGGGCCCTCGAACCAAAACACGCCCTTGCCGTGGCCACACGCGCCGACGACATCGGGCTGCCCGTCGCGATTGAGATCGGCGGCCTTGATGTTGGTCGCACCCTTTTCCTGCGCGATCAGGTGTTTCGTCCAACCGGCTGAATCGCTCGCGCCGCGCTCCCACCATGTGAAGGTGCCCGCACCGGAATCGCCGAGCAAAACGTCGCCGCGCCCGTCGTGATTCACGTCGGCGAAATCGAGATAGTGCGGTCGGCCGTCGGCGCCCGACTTCGTCACGATGTGTCGCACCGCGCCGCCGCGCGCCTCGAGCGAAAGCCACGCGACGCTGTTGGGAAATGCCGGCCCGTTGATGCTCGTCGCGATCAACCCGGGACGTCCGTCGTTCAGGACGTCGGCTGCGACCAGACCGTGGATGCCATTCAGCTCGCGATCGAGCACGTGCAGCGGCCACGTCGCGCCCGCGCGCCGCGGATTTTCGAGCCACGCCACGCTGAAGTCCGGCCCGGTCGGCTGCGGCGGCAGCGGGGATTTTCCCTTCGCCTGCGCGTCGCGAAATTCGATCCACGGAATCTGATAGCGGCCCAGCGCGAGATCGGGCGCACCGTCGCCATTCGCGTCGAGGGCGACGCAGTAGAGCATTTTGCCCTCCTTCGCGTCGAAGATGATTTCCGTTTTCCAGTTCGCCGTGTCGATCGCGAAGACACGCGTCACGCCCATCGCGATAAGTTTCTTTCTCCCCTCGCCCGTCGGGTCGATCGCCTCGACGCTCCAGATCGATTCGGGCAGTGGAAACGCGCGACGCTCCCACGAAATCTTCTCCGTCTTCGCCGGTGGCGGCGCACTCGCCGCGCGCTCAAACACCGCGCCCGCCAGATCGAGTTCGTAGATCATGCCCTCGTAGCTCACGACGAAGGTTCGCCCCTGCTCGTCGCTCGCAAATGCCGTCGGACTCTCCGGCATCACCGCGATCTGCCGGAACGTCTCGAGCTGCCGGTCGCGCTGCTCGACGCCGAAAATGATCCGCGAGGTGTAGTCGGCGAAGACGTAAACGCCCTCGAAGCTCGGCGCCGCGCCGCCACGATACACAAGGCCGCCCGTCACGGAATTTCCGAAACGCCGGCGATAAGCCGCGACCGGCGGCGTGTAGCTCTCGCCCTCGCGCCGCCGGAGATTGAAGAACGGCTCGAACGCCTCGTAGACATTCCACCCGTGGTTCTCGCCCCGCCGCACGATACCGACCTCCTCAACGCGATCCTGACCGACGTCGCCGACCCAGAGGTCGCCAGTCTTCGCGTCAAAACTGAAACGCCACGGCTCGCGGAAACCCAGCGCCCAGATTTCGGGACGCGCGTCGGCGCGATCGCGAAACGGGTTGTCCGCCGGGATCGCGTAGGCGAGGTCGCCATCGCGATGGTCGACGTCGATGCGCAGCATCTTGCCGAGGAGCAGCCCGAGGTTTTGCGCGTGGCCGTTGGGATCCTGCTGCGGTCCCGTGTCGCCCATCCCGAAGTAGAGCATCCCGTCGGGCCCGAAGGCGAGGCAG
>JANXSC010000449.1 GCA_025352845.1 Opitutaceae bacterium | reverse complement strand
GCTGGAGAAACAGCGAATTGGCGCCGATGCCGCCGTCGCGGTTCAAATCAGTTAACTTCATGAAACACCCAACGAAGACCGATAACGCCGTGGAGAACCAGAACCAATTTTTGGAGACGCGGGCTACGGACGCGGAATACTCATCTCGAAGCCGGGCAACAGGACGTGGACATGACCGCCAAATTCATCGACACCGTGAAAGCTGCCCTCGGCGGCGGCATCCTCGCCGGTCACATGGTAGCTGTTGTAGCTGAACTGCTCGCCGGGGGCGAGGCGCGGGGTCTCACCCACAATCTTGTCGCCCTCGATCACCAGCCGGGTGCCGTCAGCGTGGAGCACCACCCATTTGCGCCCGAGCAGCGTGACGGCGCGGTCCGAGCCGTTGTGAATCGTGATGAAGTAAACGAACGCGTGCGGCTTGTCGGCCGGGAGACTGGCACCGCCGTAGTGATGGCACAGTTTGTCGAGACGGGCGGTGAGGCCGGTGAGTTCGCTGGATTTGGACACGGCAACACCAAAGCCGAAAAACGATTTTCCGAAAGCAGTAAATTCCGCTTTGCGCGCGGGCGCTTTCGCGTTTCATCGCAGGCACATGGCCAAACTTGCCCTTCTCTCCGTCTCGGAAAAACGCGGTCTCGTCGAATTCGCCACCGCCCTCGTGCGCCAGCACGGCTACACGTTGCTCTCGACCGGCGGCACTGCGAAACTTCTCGCCGAGAAAGGCCTGCCCGTCACCGAGGTGAGCCAGCACACCGGCTTCCCGGAAATCATGGAAGGACGCGTCAAGACGCTGCACCCGAAAATCCACGGCGGCCTGCTCTGCCGCCGCGACAAACCCGATCATCTCGCGCAGGCGAGGCAGAACGACATCGCCCTCATCGATCTCGTGGTGGTGAACCTTTATCCCTTCGAGCAGACGGTGGCGAAGCCCGGCGTGCATTTCGAGGAAGCGATCGAGAATATCGATATCGGCGGTCCCTCGATGCTGCGCAGCGCGGCGAAAAATCACGCGAGCGTGACCGTGGTCTGCGATCCCGCGGACTACGCTCGCACGCTCGCTGCGTTCGCCGACGAATCGCAGTTGCCGGAGTTGCGCCGCCAGCTAGCGCTGAAAGTGTTTCGGCGCACCGCGACCTACGATGCGGCCATCGCGCGCTATCTCGAAGCTCAGGCGATGGAGCCGGATCTCGAAGCGTTGAGCGGATTTCCCGCGACGCTGTCGCTCTCATGGAAAAAGGCGCAGGCGCTGCGCTACGGCGAGAACCCGCACCAGAAGGCCGCGCTCTACGGCACGTTTCAAGAGCACTTCGCGCAGCTCCAGGGGAAGGAGCTTTCCTACAATAATATTTTGGACATCACGGCGGCGACTTACCTCATCGGCGAATTCGAGCGCCCGACGGTCGCGATCCTCAAGCACACCAACCCGTGTGGCGTCGGGAGCGCCGAGGATCTGCTCGAAGCGTGGGAGAAAGCCTACGCCACGGATCGGCAGGCGCCGTTTGGCGGCATCATCGTCGTGAACCAGACGCTCGACGGCACGCTCGCGTCGGCCATCGCGGAGATTTTCACCGAGGTGATCATCGCGCCGCGGTTCAGCGACGAGGCGATGGCGATTTTCGCGAGGAAGAAAAACCTGCGCCTGATGATCGCCAAAGGCGGCATCGGTGCGGATGCGCTCCTGGAGATTCGCTCGGTGGTCGGTGGTGTGCTTGTGCAGGATCGCGACCGCACGCTGGGGAATGTGCGCGAGTTCAAGGTCGTGACGAAACGCGAACCCACGGCGGACGAGTGGACGGCGATGATGTTTGGCTGGAAAGTCGGCAAGCACGTGAAGTCGAACTCCATCGTTTACTGCCGCGGCGAGCAGACGCTCGGCGTCGGCGCGGGGCAGATGGCGTGCGTGGACAGTTCGCGCATCGCGGTGTGGAAGGCCGGCGAGGCCAGACTCGATCTCCGCGGCTCGGTCGTGGCGAGCGAGGCGCTGTTTCCGTTTGCCGATGGTTTGATCGCGGCCGCGGATGCCGGTGCTACCGCGGCGATCCAGCCCGGTGGCGCGCTGCGCGATGCCGAGGTGATTGCGGCGGCGGATGCGCGCGGGATGGCGATGGTGTTTACGGGCTCGCGACATTTTAAGCACTAGGCGTTGCGAGAATCCCCGAATTGAGCCTGTTTCCCACCATGCACCGCGTTTTCATTTTACCGCTCGCTTGCGCCGTCGTGTCCCTGACTGGCTGCTACACCAACCCCGTCACCGGCCGCCAAACGCTCGTGCTGCTCTCGCAGGGCGAGGAACAGAAACTCGGCGCCGATTCATTTAAGCAGATTCGCGAAAAGGAAAAACCCTCAACCAACGGCGGAAACAACGCGCGGGTCACTCGCGTCGGACAGCGTATCGCGACGGCGGTCGGCAACGACCTGCCGGATGCGAAGTGGGAGTTTGTCGTCTTCGAGTCGAAGGAAGTGAACGCCTTCGCGCTGCCCGGCGGCAAGGTCGGGGTTTATTCTGGGCTCCTCAAGCTTGCCGAGAGTGACGCCGAACTCGCCATCGTGATGGGCCACGAAATCGGACACGTGACGGCGCGGCACGGCAACGAGCGCATGTCCGAGGCGATGGTGATTTCCGGGGTGGGCGCGCTCGGAGCCGCGGTCGTAGAGGCGAAGACCGAGGATTCGAAGACGAGGCAGCTGTTCGATCTCGCGTATGGCGGACTCACGACGGTCGGGGTCGCATTGCCCCACTCGCGCGGCAACGAGAGCGAGGCTGATCGCATGGGGGCGGTCTATGCGGCGCGCGCCGGCTACGATCCGCGGGCGGCGGTCGGTTTTTGGAAAAAAATGATGGCGCAAAAGCCGGCGTCCGAAGGCGCCGGTAAGGCGAGTTCCCTGCTATCGACGCATCCCGCCGACGACAAGCGCATCGCGGATCTGGAGAAACTCATGCCCTCGGTCGTGCCGATCTACGAACAGAACCGCGGGAAGTATCAGAACTGAGCGACGTCTAAAAGGCTGTCATTCTGAGCGCAGCGAAGAATCCAGTGAGACACTCGCACCCCTGAAAACGCCGCGTTGATCCAAGGGTATTCTTCGCTGCGCTCAGAATGACCGACCCTCTTTGCAAACGGCGCGGTCGTGCAATTTTCGCGTCGCGCGTGCCAAGCAATTTACCCACCTTCACCGGATGTTCGATCCCGTTGAAAAACTGAAGGAGTTCATCCGGCACCCAAGCGTCTCGACCGATCCGAAATGCGGCGACGGAATGAAGGGCGCGCAGGAATTTATCGCGGGCCTGCTGCGCTCGCTTGGGTTTGCCGTCGAGGTGGTGGCGACGGAGCGCCACCCGATCGTTTTTGCGGAGCGCGGTGGCGACCCGAGCTGGCCGCATGTGGTGATCTACGGGCACTACGATGTGCAGCCCGCCGATCCGCTGAACTTGTGGAAGACGCCGGCGTTTGAGCCAACGATCATCGGCAACCGCATCTATGGTCGTGGCGCGGCGGACAACAAGGGTCCGCTGTTGACGAATGTCGCGGCGGTGGCGCAAGCGCTCGAAGCCAATCCCAAGCTGCCGCTGCGGATCACGTTTCTCATCGAGGGCGAGGAAGAGATGGGCAGCCCGAGTTTCCCGAAATTCCTCGAGCGCTTTGCGCCGAAGCTACGCGCGGCGGATTTTGTTTATTTGTCCGACACGGCGCTGCCGAACGAAAACCAAGTCGTGATCACCGCCGGGCTGCGCGGACTCGCGCTGTTTGACGTGCACATCACGGGACCGAAGGGCGATCTGCACTCCGGACTGCACGGCGGCGTGCTGCGCAATCCGATTCAGGCGCTCGCGGAAATCCTCGCCACGCTGCACACGCCCGAGGGGCGCGTGAACGTGCCGGGATTCTACGACGCGGTGCTCGATGTGCATCCGTGGGAGCGCGAGGAACTCAAGAAGCTCGGCGCCGACGAAAAAGCCTACGCGGAATTCCTCGGCATCGACACGTTTTATCCCACGCCGGGCTTCTCGCCATTCGAGTCGTCGCGGTTTCAGCCCACGCTCGAATTCAACGGCATCGGCGGCGGCTATCAGGGCGAGGGCACGAAGACCGTGATCCCGAGCAAGGCATTCGCGAAGATTTCCTGCCGGCTCGTGCCGAACCAGAAATCGGACGCGATCAAGAAAATGGTGATGGATGCGATTCGGGCGCGCACGCCGAAGGGCGTGAAGCTGGAGTTCGTCGATCAGCACAAGGGCGAGGCCTACGTGGTCGTGCCGCCGGGCCGGTCGAACACGCCGAAGGATCAATCGCCGGTGCTGGCGCGGGCGTTTCACGCCACGGACCAGGCGGTCACGGAAGTCTGGGGACGCCCGCCGATCTACCTGCGCGAAGGTGGCAGTGTGCCGATCATCGCTGACATCAAGCGCGTGACCGGGCTCGACTCGGTGATGTTCGGGTTGTTTCTCCCAGAGGATAATCTCCACGCGCCGAACGAGAGTTTTAATTTGGACGTGATGAAGAAGGGGATCGAAACGACGCGACGGATGCTGGTCGCGCTCTCGAAAGGGTAGGGCCCGCATCGAGAGAGTTGGCGGAGGGGCAGGAAACGTAGGCCAGCGCGCTTCCGCGCGCCCAAGCCGCGCCCGCAAGCGGGCTGCCTACGGGAGTCGGTGATTTTTCCGGGCAAAAAAAACGCCCCGGAAAAATCCGGGGCGTTTTCGCAGAGAGGAAATCAGCGAAAACTCAGAGCGGCTTCGCCATCGCCGGAGCGGGAGCCGCACCACCAGCGGCGGCGGGATCGACGATCACGAGGTCGACGCGGCGATCCTTGGCCATCGTCGCATCGTCGGCGTTCTTGGCGGCCTCAAGGCTGCCCTTGGAGAGCGTCTCAATGCGAGCCGCGGGGCCACCGATGGAAACGAGATATTTTTTCGCCGCGCTCGCGCGCCGGTCGCCGAGGCTCAAGTTGTATTCCGCCGTGCCGCGCCAGTCGGCGTGACCTTCGAGGATGAGGCGATGCGTGGGATTCTTGTCCAAATATTCCTTGGCAGTTTTCAGCTTTTCGCGCTCGGAGGCTTTGATGGCCGACTGATCGAAGTCGAAATAGACGGTCTGGGCCTGAAGCGCGGCGCGGTTTTGCCCCGCGGCATCGAACAAACTGTCACGAATGGGCAATGCACCCGCATTCGGATCGAACTTGGCGTCGGTGATGCCGGAGGTGTTCGTTCCCGAACCTTGCATCCCGATTGTGGTATCTGTCGGCGTTGGCCGCATGGGTTTCTTGGTGCAGCCCGCGAACACGAGCGCGGCACCGGCGAGGACGAGGGAAAGTTTGTTCGAGACGAGTTTCATGAGAGGAGGAGGTCGGGACGGTGGAGAGAGCTATGGGGCAACCGCGCGGCGGGTCGCAAGTTTTTTAGCCCGGAAATTTCACACCGGTTGTTCACACCGCTCACGTCGCTTTCTTCGGCTCGATGAGCCCGATCTCCAGGGCATAGCGGGTGAGGCTCGCGACATCATGGAGGTTCAGCTTGCCCATGAGATTGCTGCGGTGGTTGTCCACGGTCTTCACGCTGATGCCGAGCTTGGCGGCAATCTCGCGCGTGCTGTGGCTCTCGGCCACGAGCTGGAGAATCTCGCGCTCACGGGCGGTGAGGAAGTCGTGCGTGTTGCTGCTGGCGGGATTGGCGACGACGTTGCGGAGGAGCGCGGCGACGGCCGGGCCGAAGTAGGTGCCGCCGTTTGCGACGATTTCCAACCCCTTCTTGAGCTCGAACAGTCCGGCGGTTTTTTCGACGAAACCATGCGCGCCAGCCTCGAGCATTTCGCGGATGAGGACGGGATTTTCGTGGCCGGAGAAGATCAGCACGCGCATCTGCGGCAGCTTCTTGGCGACGCGGCGGAGGATATCGACGCCGTTGAGGCCCGGGAGCTTGGCGTCGAGCACACAGATATCGGGGTTCAATTCGAGGCAAAGCTGGACGGCGGCCTGCCCGTCGCCCGCCTCACCGACGATTTGATAGCTGGCGTCGAGCCTCAGGATATCGGCCAGCATTTCCCGGATGGCGGTCTGGTCTTCGATGATCACGAGGCGTTTCATGGTGTTGGAGGCGCTGGCTGGTGGGTCGACCGGGATTCGAACCCGGAACCAACAACTTAAAAGGATGCTGCTCTACCATTGAGCTATCGACCCCCGAGCCAAGCGAGGGGCGAAAATGGGTTTTCGCAGCGCAGGTTTGCAAGAAATTTCTCCCTCGGCAGATGCGCGCGACCATTGACCGGCTTGCGCGCCGCGCCTATCCACGCGAGATTCGACCAAGATTCGTGGGAACAATTCAAACATATACCAATCAGAGCGAGGCGGAACGCATGTCAGCCAAAGCCCAAGAAGTCGCCCTGGATCGTCTGCTGGTTGATCGCTTCAAAAGCGGCGACCAGAAGGCGTTTGATGAAATGGTCTCACGTTACTGGGACCGCATCTACGCGATGGTGCATCAGCTCTTGCGCAACCAGCAGGATGCCGAGGAGGTCACGCAGGATGCCTTCATCCGCGCCCATCGCGGATTGGTCAATTTCCGCGGCGACTCGGCCTTCTCCACCTGGCTCTACCAGATCGCCACGAATCTAGCGCGCAACCGCTACTGGTATTGGTGGCGGCGCAAGCGGGACAAGTCCGTGTCGTTCGATGCCCCTTTGAGTTCAGAAAATGACCTGACCCTCGCCGACGTGATCCCCGCCGAAGTCGAATCCCCCGACGACATTACCGTTACCCAGGAATTCGTCGCCCGCATCGGCAAAGGGATGGAGCGCCTTTCCACCAAGCACCGTGAGATCCTCGTCTTGAGGAACATCAAAAACATGTCCTACGAAGAAATCGCCTCCATCCTGGCCATCTCTGTGGGCACCGTAAAAAGCCGGATTGCCCGCGCGCGCGAAAGCCTGCGCTCCAAGCTCGGCGAGGACTTCAAATGAAAGACCAAGAATTCATCGAACTGCTCAACCTCTACCTCGACCACGAGATCTCCGCCGCGGATGCCGCGCGGCTCGAAGCCGAGGTGCAGGGCAACCTGCCGCGCCGCGCCCTCTACAACCAATACTGCCGGATGCAGAAGGCGTGCTGCTCCCTCGGGGCCGACTTCCGCGCCGAAAACGAAGTCGCCTTTGATCCTGCTGTCGCTGCCGTGGAGCGTGCGCGCCGTCGCCGGCAGACTGCCTATTATG
Organism: Opitutaceae bacterium; assembly: GCA_025352845.1. Lineage (GTDB taxonomy): Bacteria > Verrucomicrobiota > Verrucomicrobiia > Opitutales > Opitutaceae > ER46. Next base: position 3,911 of record JANXSC010000449.1, on the reverse strand, counting down.
GCTTTGGCACCTTTGCCGTGGCCGCGGCTTGCGTGGCGTTTATTTTGGTTGGACGCGGCCGTCCGGCTGTGAACGAAGCCGCGGGCAACCGTCCGGCTGAAATCGCGACCGTCGCGACACCGGCATCCACGCCGGCAACAGTGACAGCACCGCGCCCCGGCGGCATCGTGCAGCGCCCGATGATGGTCGCCGATCCCCTGTTGCTTTCCGGCCGGAATCGCTCCGAGGCCGAGTTCGCCATGGTGGTGCACCAGACGCCGGAAAGTTTGGCGTGGATTCAGGGCGTGCAGCTCGCACCGCTGCAACTCGGTGTGGCCGCCGCCGATCTTCGCTTCGACGCGGCACCTGCGGCACTGAATCCTGATATCCGAACATTCGGCACTGCGAAGAAGACGGTCGAAGTGGCAGACGAGATGGTGGTGTTTCGTTTCGAGAAATAAATCCGAAGCTCCGGAGCTTTTACGCAGGCGGCACTCGATGTGCCGCCTTTTTGTGCGCCTCCCCTCAACCGCTGAGCGCGCGCTTGATCAAAGTCTCGGTCGTGGCCGAAGGGCCGAGCGCAAGGGCGGCGCGACGCACCGCTTGGTCCGCGTCCGCGGCTTTGTAGCCGAGGGCACCGAGGGCAGAGACGGCATCCCGGTGCGCGTTTGCGCCGGGGGGCGCGTCGGATGCGGTGGACGGCACCCCGGAAAAATCGATGTTGTTGCCGCCACCGACCTTGGCCTTGAGTTCAACGACGAGGCGCTCGGCAATTTTTTTTCCGATGCCCTGAGTCTTGGCGAGCGTGGCGATGTCGCCGGAGCGGATCGCGCCCTCGAGCGAGGCGAGCGAGAGCCGGCTCATGATGCCGAGCGCGCCCTTGGGGCCGACGCCCGTGACGTTTTCGATCATCAGGCGGAAAAAATCCCGCTCGGAGACCGTGGTGAAGCCGTAGAGCGTCTGCGCATCCTCGCGGTAGATGACGAGCGTGTGGAGTTTCACGCTCGCACCGAGCTGCGGCAACCGCTCGGCGGTGGTGACGGGCACGTTCACCTCGTAACCAAAGCCGTTCAGCTCGACGATCGCGTGGAGCGGCGTCGCCGCGGTGAGCGTGCCTTGAATCGAGGTGATCATCGCGGGGCGTTGGCCGTGCTTACTGCAGACCAAGCACGTGCTGCATATCGTAAACGCCCGGCGGCTGTGAGACGACCCACTGCGCCGCGCGCAAAGCCCCGCGCGCAAAAATCCCGCGGTCGCTCGCCTTGTGCGTGAGTTCCAAGCGCTCGCCGAGCGCAGCAAACATGACGGTGTGATCGCCAACGACATCGCCGCCGCGCAGCGAGTGGATGCCGACCTCGGACGAAGTCCGCTCGCCCGTGATGCCTGCACGGCCGTGACGCAACGCCCGCGCATCGAGCTTTCGCTCTTCCAAAATAATTTCGAGGAGGCGCGCGGCGGTGCCGCTGGGGGCGTCCTTCTTAAAGCGATGATGCATCTCGATCACCTCGGCATCGTAGTCGGAACCAAGGATGGCGGAGGCGCGGCGCGTGAGGGCGAAAAGCAGGTTTACCCCCACGGAAAAATTTCCCGCCCACACGCAGGGAATCTGCGCGGCGAGTGCCAGGAGTTTTTTCTTTTCCTCGGCACTGTGTCCGGTGGTGCCGAGCACGACGGGCTTGCGCTGGGCGACGGCGAGATCGAGGAGAAACTTCGTTGCGAGATGCGAACTGAAATCGACCGCGGCATCGCACTGCGCAAGCGGCGTTGCAATGTCGTCCCCGACATCGACGGAACCCACGACGGTCATACCCATCGCCTTCGCGGCGTCGGCGACGGCGTGACCCATGCGACCCTTGCCGCCGTTGATCAGAATTTTCAGTGCCATGGCGCGCGGGCTCAGTCGAGCGTGGCGAGCACCTTCGCCAAGGCCTGTGCACTGGCGGCGCTCATCTCGCACAACGGCGAGCGGACTTCATTTGAGCTGATGATGCCGGCACGCACAAGCGCCGCCTTAATCGGCACGGGGTTCGGCTCGATGAAGAGCGTCTTGAACGCCGGGTAGAGTGTGCGGTGAATTTTCGCGGCCTTCGCAAAATCGTTCGCGAGCGCGAGCCGCACCATCTTGCCGATTTCGCGCACATAGAGATTCGACGCCACGCTGATCACGCCCTCGGCACCGACGGCCATGAAGGGCAGGGTGAGCGAGTCGTCGCCGCTGAGCACGGTGATGTCCTTGCCGAGCGCCTGCTTCAGTTGATCCACGCGATCAACGCTGCCGCCGGCTTCCTTGATCCACGCGACGTGTTTGTATTTCGCGCGCAGCCGCTCGACCACACCGACGCTAATCTCGATGCCACAGCGGCCGGGGATCGAGTAGAGAATGATCGGCTTGTCGGTGGAATCCGCGATGGCGGCGAAGTGGCGGAAGAGCCCCTCCTGGCTCGGCTTGTTGTAGTAAGGCGCGACCACGAGCATCGCATCGGCGCCGGATTCGTGTGAAAGCTTAGTAAGATGCAGGGCCTCGTAGGTGGAGTTCGAGCCCGTCCCGGCGATCACGGGGACGCGACCGCGCGCCTCCGAGACGACGCAACGGATCACGTCCATGTGCTCCTCGTAACTCAGGGTCGGCGACTCTCCCGTCGTGCCGACGGGCACGAGCCCGTCGATGCCGCCCTTGATTTGGAAAGCGACGAGTTTCCGCAGATCTTCATAGGAGACCTGGCCGTCGCGAAACGGAGTGGCGAGGGCGGTGATGGTGCCAGTGAGCGGACGCAGTTTCATGTAAAACGGGCAATGAAGCCTTGCGGAACAGACGACGGCGAAATAAGGAATCGCAACGCTTTTTTGCCCATGACCACGAGCAGCGCCATTACACCGCACACCGAAATGCTGAACGATCTGCTCAAGCTCGCCGTCGACAGCGGCGTGAGCGACGTGATCGTGAAATCCAACAAGCCGGGCTACGTGCGCATCGCCGGCCGGCTGAAGGCCGTGGACATGGATCCGATCTCGTGCCCGGAGGCGGAGGCCTGGGTGTGCGAACATGTGCCGCAGATTTTTCGCGCGCGCTGGGACGACGAGGGGCAGGTGGACTTCGCGTATGCCGCCGACGGCATCGGCCGTTTCCGAGTGAACGCCTTTCACCAGCGCGGGCTCGTGAGCATCGTGCTGCGCCACGTGAAGAGCACGGTGCCGAATTTCGACCAGCTCAACCTGGGTGACACGGCCCCGGCGTTGATGAGGCTTTCCGAGGCCAAGGACGGCATTCTCCTCGTGTGCGGTGCGACTGGCTCGGGCAAGAGTTCGACGATGGCCGCGATGCTGAACTACGTGAACCAGACGATGGACAAGCACATCGTCACCATCGAGGATCCGATCGAATACACGTTTCAGGACGACAAGTCGCTGTTCCAGCAGCGCGAGATCGGGCTCGACGTGCCGAGCTTCGGCCTCGCGATCAAATCGGTGCTGCGGCAAAACCCCGACATCATCCTCATCGGCGAAATGCGCGACCGCGAAACCTTCGAGACCGCGATCAGTGCGGCGGAGACGGGGCATCTGGTTTTCTCGACGATGCATGCGGCGACGGTCGCGCAATCGCTGACGCGGCTCTTTGAATTTTTCCCCGCCGACGAAGTCGTGCAGGCCCGCCGCGCCATCGCGGGTTCGTTGCGCGGTTTCATCTGCCAGAAACTCATCCCCACGATCGAGGGCAACAATCGCGTGCCGGCCAACGAAATCCTCCACGCTGACGCCACGGTGCGAAACCTGATTCTCGAAGGACAGAACGAGCGCATTCAGAGCCTGCTTGAGAGTAACGCGGACTCCGCGACGTTTTCCTTCAACAAGGATATCTACCGCCTCATCAAGGCCGGCAAGATCAGCAAGGCGGACGGCCTCAAGTTCTCGCCGAATCCGCAGCAGCTCGAGAT
>JANXSC010000375.1 GCA_025352845.1 Opitutaceae bacterium | reverse complement strand
GTCGTTGCCGCGCCGAGAACCGTAGGAGTTGAAATCCTCGAAGGCCACGCCGTTCTCGATGAGGTAGCGGCCGGCGGGTGAAGTCTTCTTGATCGCGCCGGCGGGCGAGATGTGATCGGTCGTGACCGAGTCGCCGAAGATGCCGAGCGCGCGGGCGCCGGTGATCGGTTTGATGGCACTGGGCGTCATCGAGAAGTTCGTGAAGAACGGCGGCTCCTGGATATAGGTCGATTTCGCGTCGAACTCGTAGACGTTGCCCACGGACGACGGGATCTCGTTCCACTTCGGATTCTGCGCGGCAAAATCCCGGTAGAGTTTGCGGAAGACCTCGGGCTTCAGCGCAGCCTGCATCTGGTCGCGCACTTCTTTCAAGCTGGGCCAAATCTCCTTCAGGAAAACGGGTTTTCCGTCCGTGCCGTTCCCCAGCGAGTCCTTCGACAGATCGATATCGACGCGGCCCGCGAGCGCGAAGGCGACGACGAGCGGCGGCGACATGAGGAAGTTGGCCTTGATGTTCTGATGGACGCGCGCCTCGAAATTGCGATTGCCCGAGAGCACCGCGGCCGCGATGAGATCGTTTTTCACGATCGCCTCCTCGATCGCGGGATGCAGCGGACCGGAGTTGCCGATGCAGGTGGTGCAGCCGTAGCCGACGGTCTGGAAGCCGAGTTGATCGAGATACGGCCCCAAGCCGGTCTTCTCCAGATAGTCCGTCACGACGCGGGAGCCGGGAGCGAGGGAAGTCTTCACGATCCGATTCACGCGCAGGCCGCGCTCGACGGCCTTTTTCGCGAGCAGGCCGGCGGCGAGCATCACGCTCGGGTTGGAAGTGTTGGTGCAGCTCGTGATCGCGGCGATGAGCACGGAGCCGTGGCCCACTTCGCCATCGACGCGGCCCATCGGGACCGAAGCTGGCTCCGGGGTCGGATGGTTGCTCGCCATTTCGCGCTCGGTCGCGGCGCTCGTGTTTTTCGCCTCGGATTTGGCCGTGGAAACCTGCTCCTGACTACCGCCGCCGCCGCCCGGGGTGCTCCACCCGCTGCCGCTGACGTGAACCGATTTTTCGAGTTCGGCGGCGATTTTGCCAAAGCCATTTTCGGTCACGGGCTGTGAAAACGCCCGCGTGAACTCCTGCCTCATGTTAGGCAGCTCGATGCGATCCTGCGGACGTTTCGGGCCCGCGATACTCGGCACCACGACGCCGAGGTCGAGCTCGAGTTCCTGCGAGTAGTCGATGGCTCCGCGTTGCGGAATGCCCCAGAGATTCTGCGCCTTGTAGTAGGCTTCGTAGAGCGCGACGTGTTTCTCGTCGCGGCCGGTGGCGCGGAGATAGTTCGAGCACTCGGCATCGATCGGAAAAAAGCCCATCGTCGCGCCGTATTCGGGCGCCATGTGGGCGATGGTCGCGCGGTCGACGACCGGGAGCGCCGCGGCCCCGGGGCCGTAGAACTCGACGAATTTGCCGACGACCTTCGCCTTGCGCAGCATCTGCGTAAGCGTGAGCGCAAGGTCGGTGGCGGTGACGCCTTCGCGCAGCGCGCCGGTGAGATGCACGCCGACCACGTCGGGTGTGAGAAAATAAACCGGCTGCCCGAGCATGCCCGCCTCGGCCTCGATGCCGCCGACGCCCCAGCCCACGATGCCGAGTCCGTTGATCATCGTCGTGTGCGAGTCGGTGCCGACAAGCGTGTCGGGGTAGTAAACGTTGCCCGCGTTCAGCACGCCCTTCGCGAGATATTCGAGATTAACCTGGTGCACGATGCCGATACCCGGCGGAACGACCTTGAACGTGTCGAACGCCTGCATGCCCCACTTCAGAAACTGGTAGCGCTCGCGATTGCGCGAAAATTCCAACTCGAGATTTTTTGCCAGCGCCTCGGCGTTGCCCGCGAAATCCACCTGCACCGAATGGTCAACGACGAGATCGACCGGCACGAGCGGCTCGATGATCTTTGGATTTTTTCCGAGCCGTGCGACGGCCGCGCGCATCGCCGCGAGATCGACGAGGAGCGGCACACCCGTAAAATCCTGCAGCACGATGCGCGCGACGACGAAAGGGATTTCCTCGGTGCGCGGCGACTTCGCGCCCCAGCCCGCGAGATCGCGAATCGCGCCCTCGGCCACGCGCTTGCCGTCGCAATTGCGCAACAACGACTCAAGCACGAGCCGGATCGAGACCGGCAGGCGCGAGACCTTGAAGCCGGCCGATTCAAGCGCGGGCAGCGAGTAGAACTGGTGCGACGCGCCGTTGGCGGAGAACGTCTGCAGCGTGTTGAAGGGATTCGGCAGATTGGACATGGGAAAATTACAGACGGGCAAATTCAGAAGCCATGAAACCAAGAACAAACAGACTGGTTCGGTTCATGGCTTCTTGGTTTCTGAGTTAATTATTGCTGGGTCTTACTTCGCGAGCGCGGCTTTCACCGCTGCGAAGTTCGGGAGGTCCTTCGGCGTCGGCGTCTGCTCGGCGTATTTCACGATGCCATCCTTGCCGATGACGATCACGGCGCGCGCGGCAGTCTCATACATGCCGGCAAAATTGGGGAGCACGACGCCGTAGGCCTTGATCACGGTCTTGTTCAGATCGCTCACGAGGGTGAGCTTGATGTTGTTCGCCTTGGCCCACGCTTCCTGCGCGAGAAAGCCGTCGACACTGATGCCGAGGACGCTGGCGCCGAGCTTCTCATACTCGCCGAGTCCGGCGGTCGTGTCGCACAGCTCGGTCGTGCAGACACTGCTGAAGGCCGCCGGGAAAAACAGCAGCACGG
>JANXSC010000340.1 GCA_025352845.1 Opitutaceae bacterium | reverse complement strand
AAGTTCATCCACTACGCGCCGCACATCGCGGTGCTGAACAACCTCGAGTTCGATCACGCGGATATTTTCCGAGACCTCGCGGATGTGCAGCGGACTTTCATGCATCTCGTGCGCATCGTGCCGCGCAACGGATTTGTCGTCGCGAATGGCGACGATGTGAACCTCCGAGCGCTGGGCGCGATGGCGTGGACGCGGGTCGTGCGGGTGGGCGTTGCGGAAAACAACGACGTGCGGATCGCGGATTTTTCGGAGACGCCGGCGGGCGCTTCGTTTCGCCTGCTCTGGCGCGGGCAGCCGTGGGGCAGCGTGACGTGGCCGCTCAGTGGAATCTACAACGCGCGCAACGCGGCCATGGCCGCCACCGCCGCCGGCCTCGCGCTGGATGCGGCGAATCCGGCGGCGCTCCCGCTCGCCGCGCTCGCGCGTTTCCGCGGCGTGAAGCGGCGGCAGGAAATTTTGCTGAGCAACGCGCGCTACACCGTGATCGAGGATTTCGGCCATCACCCGACGGCGCTCGCGGAAACGCTGCGGTCGTTTCGCGCGCGGTTTCCGGGGGCGCTGCTCACGGCGGTGTTCGAGCCGCGCAGCAACACGGCGTGCCGGCGCGCGATGCAGGACGGGTTCATGCGCGCGCTCGCGCAGGCCGACGAGGTTTACCTCGGGCCGGTCAATCGCCCCGAGCGCATGAAACCCGAAGAGCGCTTCGATCCGGAAGCGGTCGTGCAACAACTGGAGACGCAGGGAGTGGAGGCGCACTGCGCCCCGACAAACGCGGGGCTCCTGGAAAAAATGTTGGCCAACACCGTGGCCGTGCACGTGGCGAAGCCGCGCGTGGTGGCGTTTTTCAGCAACGGCAGTTTCGACGGCATCATCGGAAAATATGTCGCGGCGGTGCAGCGTGTCGCGAGTTCGTGAGCGGGCGGCCACTTGCCGCTTGCGTCAGGTCGGCAGTTCTCCTGTCTCGCCGGAGCGTTGCCCCATGAAATTCCCGCCGAGCGCCGTTCTCCTTCGAGTCGTATTTGTTTTTTTGGTTTGCGCCGGAATCGCGCCGAGCGGCCGCGCGGCTCCGGCGGAAAATCTGATGCTTACGCGGGTCTTCCCGACGATCGTGCGCATCGAGGCGATCCGGTTGCGGCCGAGTGACGGACGGCTGACGAAGCAGTGGACCGGGGGCAGCGGCGTGATTATTTCCAAGGAAGGTTATCTCGTGACGAACTGCCACGTCACCGAGGACGGGGATTTTTTCCGCTGTTACCTCTATGATGGCTCGCACGTGGAGGCCAAATTGATCGGCCAGGATGCGCTGACGGACCTCGCGGTGTTGCAGCTCGATCTTTCGCAGCGGGCGAAGAACGCGCCGCCGCTCGTGGTGGCGACATTTGGCGACTCGGCCGCGCTCGCGGCGGGCGAGGAAGTGTTTGCCCTGGGTAGTCCCGGATTTCTCTCGCAGTCGGTCACGCGCGGCGTCGTTTCCAATCCCTCGCTCGTGTTGCCGGAGCAGACTGTCGGCCGGATGATGTTGCGCGGTGAGGATGTGGGCATGCTCGTGCGTTGGGTGCTGCACGATGCGCGAATCTTCGGCGGCAACAGCGGCGGCCCGCTGGTGAATGCGCGCGGTGATATTGTCGGTATCAACGAAATCGGCGTCGTGAGCCTGAGCGGTGCGATTCCCAGCAATCTCGCGAAGGATGTCGCGCAGGAAATCATCACGACCGGGCGCGTGACGCGCGGTTGGTCCGGTGCCACCGTGCAGCCGCGACTTGAGGCCGACGCGGAAAATATCGGCGTCGTGATCGGCGACGTCGTGGCCGATTCGCCCGCGGCGAAGGCCGGTTTGCAGCCGGGAGATGTGGTGCTCGCGGGCGACGGCCACGCGATCGAGGGCGCGGAGGAAAAGGCGGTCGCGCATTTTAATCGGCTCGAAGCGGGGCAGCGGCCGGGCAACGCGTTTGTGGTCGACTACGTTCGCGGTGGAAAAAAGCAGACGGCGAAAGTCACGCTCTCCGCGCGCGAGCCGGCTCGGTCCGACGACGCCGAGCTGGGCAACTGGGGCGCGGTCGTGCGCGACCTCACGCAGAAGATCGCGCGCGCGGAGCGACTGCCGGATGTGCGCGGCGTGTGGCTGGAAAACATCCGGCCCGCCGGCCCGTGTGGCCAGGCGGAGCCGACGTTGCGCCGCGGCGATGTGCTGATCGCGATCGATGGGAAAGCCGTGGGCAGCGTGGCCGAGCTGCGCGATTTGACGGCGCAGCTGATGGTCGATGCCCCGAAGGGCGTGCGCAGTGTGCTCGCGAATGTGCGGCGTGACGGCGCGGTGGTGAGTTCGGTCGTCGAACTGCGGACGGTGGATGAGCGCAACGTGACGCCGCTCGCGCGCAAGGCGTGGCTCGGCGTCTCGTCGCAGCCGCTCACGCCGAAACTTTCCACGCGCCTCGGCATCAAGGCCGAGGGCGGCGTGCGCCTCACGCGGATTTTTCCGGGCACGAAGGCCGAGGCCGCGGGCCTGCAGGTCGGCGACGTGATTCTCGCGATCGATGGCACGGTGGTGTCGGCGCGCCGGCCGGAGGACAGCGATGTGCTCGCGCGCCAGATTCGGCAGTATCGCAGCGGCACGACCGCGAAATTTTCCCTCTGGCGCGAAGGCGCCGCGCAGGAGCTCGACGTCGTCCTCGAGGAGCAACCGGTTCCGCCCGCCGAGATGGCGTGGTGGCAGGATCAGCAGCTGGAATTTTCCGCGCGCGAAATCGCCTTCGATGATCGCGTGCGGCTGCAGATCGGCAACGAGGCCAGCGGCGCGATCGTGGAGAGCGCGGCGCCGGCGGGTTGGGCGGCGCTCGCCGGCCTGCGCGCCGACGATGTGATCGAGAGCGCGGGTGGTGCGGCGATCGCCAATCTCGAGGATCTGAAACGCGCGCGCACCGCAATCGTTGCGAGCGGCAAGGCGTGGTGGGTCTTGCTCGTCCGCCGCCGCGGCCAGACGCTTTTCGTGGAGATCAGTCTCAAACCCACCCAAGCAAAATGAATCGTATTTTCGCCGCCGGCGTCGCGCTGGCTCTGTTAACTGGCAGTGCTGCCGCCCAGTCCGGAGCGGCCGATAGTGACGCCATCGCCGGCCGTGCGCTCGTGAAACGCTACGCCGACGCGATCGTCGGCGTGGAACTCGTTGTCACCGTGAAAATGAAAATGGGCGACCGGGAGCAGCCGCCGCGCGAACAGCGTATCGAGGTGAACGGCACGGTGCTCACGCCGGGCGGACTCACCGTCACCAGCCTCGCGGCCGTCGATCCGCAGGTGGCGTTCGATGCCGCGCGGGCGGGGCAGCAGAATATGCGCGGCGTGGAACTCGTGGGAGTCGACTTCAAGGAAGTGAAGCTCCGCCTCGCAGACGGCAAGGAAGTGCCCGCCCGTTTCGTGCTCAAGGACGCCGATCTCGATCTGGCGTTCATGGCACCGGAGACGGCGGAGTCCGGCCGCGAATATCCGCATGTGAAGCTGGACGAGACGGCGGAGGGTGCCGTGCTGAACCGATATTTTTTCGTGCTGCGCGCGGCCAAGACCCTGCAGCGCGTGCCGCTCGTGCGTGCGACCACGATCGTGGGGATTGTCGAAAAGCCGCGGCGCTTGTTTATTCTGGCCGAGCAAGGGCTGGCGATTCCGGTGTTCGATCCGACTGGCCGCGTGCTGGGGATCACGTTTCAGCATTTTGCGAACGGTCAGTCGGGCGGCATCGTCGTCCTGCCCGCGGCGGACATCGCCGAGATGGCGAAACAGGCTGCGGCAGCGCAGGCGGCGCCAGCGAAGAGTGCGGGCAACTGAATCGCGACTAGCGCGACGGCTGCGGCGCGGCGTTCGCGGCGTTCAGCGAGTCGAGCAGCATGCGGAATTTCCGCACGTCGAGCGGCTTGGTCATGTGGTCGTCCATGCCGGCTTCGAGGCACTTTTCCCGCGTGCCCTTTGTCATCGACGCGGTGAGTGCGATGATGGGCGTGTGCCGGCCGGCAGCTTCCAGGGCGCGGATGCGCCGCGTCGCGGTGTAGCCGTCCACATCCGGCATCTGCAGATCCATGAGGATGGCGTCGTAGTGGTGGTTGATCGCGAGGCTCACGGCCTCCTCGCCGCCCGTGGCAAAGCGCGGATCGAAGCCGTGGTTTTTTAGAAACACCGCGAGTTGGTAGCGGTTCGTCTCCAGATCATCGACGACGAGGATGCGCTGTGCGGCCACGCCCATCGGCGGTTGGGACTGGCTCGCCTCCGGTTCCTCGGGCAGAGCGAAAGGCGCGAGCGGGAGCACGAGGGAAAACTCCGAGCCTTCGCCCGGTTTGCTCGCCACGTTAATTGTGCCACCCATCAGGACGACCAGGCGTTGACAAATCGCCAGGCCGAGGCCGGTGCCACCGTAGCGGCGCGTGGTCGAGGTGTCGGCCTGCATGAACATCTGGAAGAGGTCGGCGATTTTTTCCGGGGAGATGCCGATGCCGGTGTCGCGCACGCGCACCGCCATGCGGCCGTGGGGCAGCCCGCCCATCGGCGGAGCCCACTCCATGAAGATGGTCACCGAGCCCTGCTTGGTGAACTTGATCGCGTTGTCGAGGAGGTTGACGAGCACCTGGCGAAAACGCAGCGGATCGCCGGAAACGAGCAGCGGGCCGGCGATGTGGGCCTCGAAGCGCAGCTCGATTTTATTCTCCGCCGCGCGCGGCCCGAGCAGGCGCAGCACGTCATGCACGGATTCGACCGGGGCGAAGGGCAACCGCTCCAATAGGAGCTTCCCCTTTTCGATCTTGGTGAGATCGAGCACGTCGTTGATCAGCGAGCCCAGCCGGCGGCCCTCGTTGATGATGGTCGTGACGAAGCCGCGTTGGGATTCGTCGAGGCGCGACTCGGCCAGCAGGCTGGCGAAACCCATCACGGCGTTAAGCGGTGTGCGGATCTCGTGGCTCATCACGGCGAGGAAATCGCCCTTGGCGTGGCTGGACTCGTCGGCCGCCTGTTTGGCCTGCCGAAGCTGCCGTCCGTCATCGGCGTGCGCGCGGAGTTCCGCACGCAGGAGCGCGACCCGGACGGCAGCAATCAGCAGGACGATGCCCGTGAGCGCCGCCGCCACCAAAACGGTGGCGCGGGCGATCATGACGGACCCGACCGTGGCGGACGCTGGATAACCGAGGACCAGTGTGGTCCATTCGGCCAGCAGCGCGCCCACCAGGGCCAGGGCGACGGTCGTCGCGCACGAGAAACGGGAAAGGTCATCGGCCGCTCCCCGCCGCCGCGCGTAGTTTCGCGCATAGCTGCACGCGGCCAGGACCAGCAGGGTGAGGGCAATCGCATCGGCGCGAAATCGCACTACGGCATCAAGCAGTTGAATCGTCGGTGGCATCGGGGCAGCTTCGGGCGGAGAGGCTGCCGGCGCTCCGCCATCACTGCAAAAGGCGGCGTTACTTACCGATTACTTACCGGCACGCGTGGATGCGCTAAGTGGTGCTACGCCCGCGCGCCGGCTTACTGCGCCTGCTTGGCGACTTTGCGCGCCGCAGGCTCCTCGCCGGTCGGCAGTGCGAGCAAATCGTAATCTTCAAAACCGGTGATCTTCACCCGGGCAAATTCGCCGACCGGCACTGTGATGGGGAGATAAACACGGCCATCGATGTCGGGCGCGTCCGCTTCACCGCGGGCGACGCCGGGCTCCTCGACGAGCACCTGCAACGTGCGGCCGACAAAGCTCTCGCTCACGTGCGCGGCGATTTCCTTTTGGAGTTTCATCACCCGGTGCCAGCGCGCTTCCTTGGTTTTCTTCGGCAGCTGGTCGTCCATCTTGGCGGCGCGCGTGCCTTCTTCCTGCGAGTAGCGGAAGACGCCGAGCCGATCAAATTTGGCCTCGCGGATAAACTCGCACAGCTCGTCCACGTCCGTCTCGGTCTCGCCGGGGAAGCCCACGATGAACGTCGTGCGAATCGCGATGCCGGGGATGCCCGCGCGAATGCGTCGGATGAGATCGCGAATGTAGGCGGAGGACGTCTCGCGCTGCATCAGCCCGAGCATGTGATCGCTGATGTGCTGGAGCGGAATATCGATGTAGCGCGCGACCTTCGGACACTCGGCGATCGTGCGGATGAGTTCGTCGCTCCAGTGCGCGGGGTGCGTGTAGAGCAGGCGAATCCAGAAATCGCCCTCGATGGCGTTGAGCTGGCGGAGCAGGGTGGTGAGTGCGGTGCCGCGCGACGAATCGACGGGCGTGCGCGGGTTCGGCCGCTGTTCCCACGTGTCCATGCCGAAGAACGTCGTGTCCTGCGAAATCAGGTTAATCTCCCTCACGCCCTCGCGCACGAGCTGCCGCGCCTCGGCGACGACGCTCTCCACCGTGCGGCTGCGATGCCGGCCGCGAATCTGCGGGATGATGCAAAAGGTGCAGGGATGATTGCAGCCTTCCGCAATTTTGATGTAGGCGAAATGTTTCGGCGTGAGCCGGAAGCGCGGCGTGTCGTAGTCCGGGATGTAGGTCGAGCGGCCCTCGATGAACGACGCCGGTGCGTCCTCGGCCCCGCGTTCCTTCGCGAAAATCTGTTCGATGATCGGCGCGACCTTCGTGACTTGGTCGAGACCGATGAACGCATCGACCTCGTCGTGCAGTTCCATCGTGAGATTCTTCGAGAACCGCTGCGACATGCAGCCCGCGACGATCAGCTTCTGGTTCTTACGCCGTTTCGTCATCCCGCGCTGCTGGTGCACTTCCAAGATGTGACCAATCGATTCTTCCTTCGACGAGTCGATGAACGAGCACGTGTTGACGATCACGACATCGGCGTTCTCCGCGTCGGGGATGACGCTCATGCCGGCCTGGTGCAGGTGGCCGATCATGATCTCGGAATCGACGAG
>JANXSC010000329.1 GCA_025352845.1 Opitutaceae bacterium | reverse complement strand
CAGATGTTATATTCAACGCAGGTGCGGTCCCAAATCGACCGACCAAGCGTGGAGTTGACGGGGGCCTTTTCGCCAAGCAAGTGATTTTGTCATTGAGCCATTTGGTGGGTTCGGCTCTGTTGCTTATATGTTCCGACGTCTTTGGTCTGAGGGGCGCCGCCTGCTCCCGCGTTATTCGCACACGCAGGATCGTGAATGGGGCGTCGTTCTACGTTCCAGAGGTGGGATGGTTGCTTGGATGAGACTTTGCCTCGCGCTGAGCTGGTTCGGATTTGGCGGTGTGATGCATGCCGAACTGCAGTGGTTGGCTCGCCGCATCCTGCTTGAACCTCCGGCGGGCGCGGTTGAAGCGTTTGGTGAATTTGAGTTTATCAATCGCGGTACAACTCCGATCAAAGTGGTGGAGGCTCGCTCGGATTGCGGTTGTACGGTTATGGCGCCGGAAAAAAGCGAGGTTCTTCCTGGCGAAAAAGGAAAAATTCGTGCCGTCTATCACATCGGATCCCGGCAGGGAAAGCAGTCGGTGGCGGTCACAGTGACGACCAGCGAGCCCGAAGCTCATAGTTACGAACTTACGGTTGAGACTGAGATCAAGGATTTCGTGACCCTCACGCCGCGCTTGATTTTTTGGAAGGTGGGAGATGACCCCGCGGCCAAGATTTTCCAACTTACTCTTTTGTCCAATTATCGATTTCTCGGCGCGGAAAGTTCGACCACCGACTTCCTAGTCGAAGTCGTCGGGCAGGCCGATGGGATGGTGCAGTTGCGGGTTACTCCGCGGAATACATGGGCCAAGCGTAATGGCATCGTTAAGCTCAATGTCGTTCAGCATCCGCAGGCACCGGTTGAAGTGCAGGCGTATGTTCGCGTGCTCTAGAAATTGCGGCGAAGGCGCGCGGATCGGCAGCCGGGTGCAAGAGGTTGGATTTAAGGAGCCGCTGAAAAACTTACTGCTGGAACCCGGCAGGTGAGACGGAGGAGATTTTTATGCGGAGCGCGGACGGACCGGACAAGGGAAAGCGGGATGGAGCGTGAAGCGCCGGGAGGAGTTGGGCCGATGCTGGTCAGATGGGGTGTGGTTCAGGCGGCGGCGAGCAGGGTTTGGCGGGCTTGGTAGGGATTGGAGAGGGCGAAGAGCAGGTGGAGGCGCGCGGTGTTCTTGGCTAGCAGCCTGTCGGACTTAGCCGCATACCTGGCCTAATTATTGCTATGCAATGGTATGCCGAAATTTGTGAATATCGACCGCGACACCCCGCTGCTGCTGCCGCCGGATTTGAGAGACTGGGTGCCGGCGGACCCTTTGGTGCATTTCGCAATCGACGCGGTGGCGGAGCTGGACCTGAGCGCGGCGGCGGTGAACGAGCGGGGCACCGGCAGCGGGCAATACCCGCCGGGCCTGTTGCTCGGGCTGCTGGTTTACAGCTACGCAACCGGCGTATTTTCCAGCCGCCAGATTGAGCGCACGACCTGCGAAAACGTCGCGGTGCGCCTGCTCTGCGCCGACACGCATCCCGATCACGACACGCTGTGCCCCTTTCGGCGTAAAAACGGCCCGCTCTTGAGCCACGCCTTCGCGCAAGTATTGGAACTGGCCGCACGCTGCGGGGTGCTCAAGGTCGGCGGCATCACCGTGGCGATCGACGGCACGAAGATCTTGGCTAACGCGAGCAAGCACGCGGCGGTGAGCTGCGCGCACGCCGGCCAGACGATGCAGATCCTCGAACTCGAGATCGCCGCGTTGCTTGCGCAGGCCGCGCAGGCCGACGCGACCCCGCTACAAGACGGCCTCCCGATTCCCGCCGAGGTGCAACGCCGCCCAGAACGCAAGGCGCAGTTGGCGCGCGCCCGCGCCGAGATGGAGGCCCGCGCCTCCGCCCGTTGTCAGGCTGAACAAGCCGAGCACGCCGCGAAACTGGCCGCCCGCGAGACCGCGCGCGCGGCCGGCAAGAAGCCCCGAGGCCCCGAGCCCCAGCCACCCGAGCCGACGCCCGGCGCCAAGGATCCGGTCAACTTCCCCGACCCCGCGAGCCGCATCATGAAAACCACGGACGGCTTTCAACAAAGCTACCACGCGCAGGCCGGCGTCGAGACCGACTCTCTGCTGATCGTCGGCCCCCGCGGCAGCCAAGCGCCTAACGATAAAAAAGAACTCCTGCCGAATCTGACCGCCGTGCCACGCCACCTGGCCCCCGCCACCGTGCTCATCGCCAGTGGTTTTGTCAGCGAGGCCGCCGTCACCGCCGCCGAACGTGAGGCGTCCGGCCAACCCACCGGCCTCACGGTGCTCGCCGCCCTGCAACGCGAACCGCACGGCCGCACCGTCGCCCAGCTTGAGCAACGCACCGACCCGCTGGCGCCGAGCCCCGCCGCCCCGTTTGCCGAACGCATGCGTCACCGCACCGCCACCGCTGCCGGCCGCGCGCTCGCCAAGCTGCGCCAGCAAACCGTCGAGCCGGTCTTCGGCATCATCAAGGAAGTGCTCGGCTTCCGGCGCTTCTCCCTGCGCGGCCTCGCGAAAGCAAGTCTGGAATGGGATCTGGTCACCCTCGCTTACAATCGCAAACGCCTCCACCGCCTCGGCGCCTCCCTGCGCGCCGCGTAAACGCCCCGCAACTACCTTCCCTCGCCTCCCGCACACCCAGAAAACCTGCAAACACTCTCACGCGCACAAGTCCCTCATCGAAAATAACCGTCCTCGCTTCCCACCGGCGTAAATCTTCCTCCGCCCCGCCGCCTTCAAGTCCGACGGGCTGCCAGG
>JANXSC010000303.1 GCA_025352845.1 Opitutaceae bacterium | reverse complement strand
GCGTGGACCACGGCCTTCGTGAAAAACGACATGAAGCCGAGCTTGAGTCCGTTTTTCTTCACGAAGTCGTCCTGATATTTTGCGCGCAGGGCAAGGACGGCGGACATGTCGACCTCGTTGAACGTCGTGAGCATCGCGGCCTCGTGCTGGGCGGCGACGAGGCGCTGCGCGATCTTGGCGCGGAGGGGGGACATCTTGCGGCGCGTCTGGCGCGCCGACGATTGCGGATTGGCGATTGCGGATTGCGGAATGATTGGATCGGGCAACCGCGCCGGGGGCGGCGCGTCTCCAGTGTTGGTTGCCGCGAGCATGTCGCCTTTGGTGACGCGGCCGGCTTTGCCGGTGCCGGCGATGATCGAGGGATCGACGTTGGTTTCCGCGGCGAGACGGCGGACGGCGGGGGATTGAGCGGACTCTTTCGCGGCAGATGTAGCCGGGCTCGCTGAGCCCGGACCGGGGCCACCGGCCCCGGCTACAACATTGGTGTCGATCGTGGCGACCACTTGGCCGATCTTCACTTCCTCGCCAGCGGCGGACCGGAAGGAAATTTTTCCGGCGGCCTCGGCGGTGCCTTCGCTCGTGATCTTGTCGGTCTCGAGTTCGAAGAGCGGCTGATCTTTTTTGACGACGGTGCCGTCGGCGACGTGCCACTTGGCGAGGATGCCGGAGGCGATGGATTCGCCCATCGGGGGAATTTTAACTTCGAGGTTGGCCATGGCGGGAGTCGCAGTCGGTTTCAGAGCGTGAAGGCTTGTTTGAGCAAGGCGGCGAGTTCGAGTTTGTGCAAGGCGAGGGAACCGACGGCGGGAGAGGCGGAGGCGTCGCGGCCGGCGTAGAGGGCCTTGCGGCCGAAAATCTCCTCAAGCTGCGGGGCAATCCACGTCCACGCGCCGTTGTTCTCGGATTCCTCCTGCGCCCAGATGAGTTTCGCGGCTGAGTATTTTTTCGCGAGTTCGGCGAGGCGTTTGCGGTGGAGCGGGTAAAGCTGCTCGATGCGCACAAGGGCGACATCGGTGAGCTTCTGCTTCGCGCGGTAGTCCGCGAGGTCGTAGTAAACCTTGCCGGAGCAGAGAATCACGCGCGTCGCAGATTTTCGATTTTCGATTTCGGATTTTGGATTTCCGAACTCGGAATCATCGACGATCTCTTGGAATGAACCCGTCAGCAATTCATCCAGCTTGGACACTGCCGCCGGATGGCGGAGCAGCGATTTCGGCGACATCACGATGAGCGGCTTCTTCACGTCGCGCTTCACCTGGCGGCGGAGGGCGTGGAAAAAATTCGCGGGCGTCGTGATGTTGGCGACCTGGATGTTGTCCTCGGCGCAGAGCTGAAGGAAGCGCTCGAGGCGCGCGGAGCTGTGCTCGGGCCCCTGGCCTTCGTAGCCGTGGGGGAGGAGGAGCACGATGCCGCTCGTGCGCTGCCACTTCGATTCACCGGCGGCGAGAAACTGATCGATCACGACCTGCGCGCCGTTGGCGAAGTCGCCGAACTGCGCCTCCCAGATGCAGAGCAGATCGGGGTAGTCGAGGGAGTAGCCGTAGTCGAAGCCGAGCACGGCCGCCTCGGAGAGGAGGGAGTTGTAAACGCAGAAGCGCGCCTGCTTCGGATCGAGATTCTTCAGGGGCGCATAAATTTCGTCGGTCTCCATGTCGTGGAGCACGGCGTGGCGGTGGCTGAAGGTGCCGCGCTCGCAGTCTTGGCCGCTGAGGCGGATGGGCGTGCCTTCGAGCACGAGCGTGCCGAAGGCGAGCGCCTCCGCGAAACCCCAATCGACCGGGCCGTCGTCGCGGTGGGCGGCGGCGCGCACATCGAGGAAGCGGCGGATCTTGGGGTTGGGCTTGAAGTGCGGCGGCAGCGTGGTGAGCCCCTGCACGGCGCGATCGAGGATTTCGCGCGTGGCGCCGGTGGCGACGGACTTGAAATGGAAATCGGGCTGAAACACCGCGGTGGAGCCGGTGAATTTTTTCGTCTCGGCGGCGGCGGCGCGCTTGGCGGACTTGACGACCTCGGCGGCCTTGGCTTTCTCCAGATTTTTTTCGAGCGCGTCGGAATACTCGGTCTTGATCGCCTCGGCGCCGGCCTCGGTGATCACGCCCTCGGCGACGAGCTTGCGGGTGAGAATCGCGGAGGTCGGCGGGTGGGTGGCGATTTTTTTGTAGAGGAGCGGCTGGGTGAACGCGGGTTCGTCGGTCTCGTTGTGCCCGTGCTTGCGGTAGCAGAACATGTCGATGACGACATCGCGCTGGAACTTCACGCGAAACTCGAGCGCGAGGCAGGCGACGTGGCAGACGGCCTCGGGGTCGTCGCCGTTCACGTGGAAGATCGGCGCCTCGATCATCTTGGCGACATCGGTGCAGTAGCGCGTCGAGCGGGCGTCGCGCGGCAGCGTGGTGAAACCGATCTGGTTGTTGATGACGATGTGGAGCGTGCCGCCGGTCTTGTAGCCGGGGAGCTGGGAGAAATTGAGCGTCTCGGCGACGACGCCCTGGCCGGCGAACGCGGCGTCCCCGTGAATCAGGAGCGGCAGCACGGCGGTGCGCTTCTCCATGTCGCCGCGGATGCGCTGGCGCGCGCGGGCCTTGCCCTCGACGATGGGGTTGACGATCTCGAGGTGAGACGGATTGGCGGCGAGGCGGACCTCGACTTTTTTTCCGGCGGCGGTGTCGAGCACGGCCTCGTAGCCGAGGTGGTATTTCACGTCGCCATCGCCGCCGACGGCGTCGGGGATGTAATTTTCGGAAAACTGCTCGAAGAGGACGTCGAAGTGTTTCCGCATCACGCTGGTGAGGATGTTGAGCCGGCCGCGGTGGGCCATGCCCATGACGACCTCCTCGATGCCGAGCAGCGGGCAGTGCTCGATGATCGAATCGACAGCGGCGACCATGGTCTCGGCGCCCTCGAGGGAGAAGCGTTTCTGGCCGACATACTTGGTGTGCAGGAAGCGCTCGAAGAGCTCGGCCTTGTGCACGCGGCGGAGGATGCGGATTTTTTCGTCGTGCGAGAACGACGGCTGGTTGCGCGTGGCCTCCATCCGGTCGCGGAGCCAGTAGCGCACCTCGACATCCTGGAGGTGCATGTATTCGACGCCGATGTGATCGCAGTAGGTCTGGCGGAGCGCGGTGAGAATATCGCGCAGCTTCATCTGGCCGCCGCCGAGGTAGGTGCCGATGTCGAAGGTCGTCTCGAGGTCGGACTCGTCGAGTTGGAAATTGGCGAGCGAGAGTTTCGGGTGCGGCGGCGGCCGATCGCCGAGCGGATCGAGGTGCGCCTCGAAGTGGCCGATGGCGCGGTGGGTGTTGATCAGCCGGTGGACGTGCGACTGCTTGAGGCTGTCGATGATCGGCGTGGTGGCGTGGGCCGGGGCGTCGGTGGTCGCGGCGGCGAGGGCGGCGGCGGGCGAAGCTCCGTTCGAGGCGAGGGTGAAGCCCTGGAAAAACGCGCGCCACGTCGGATCGACGGAGTTGGGGTCTTGCTGCCACGCGGCATACGTCGCCTCGATGATCTCGGCGTTGGCGGGGGCGGAAAGGGAAGAGCGGTTCATGGAGAGTGCAGTGCGATGGCCGTCCGAAGGAAGGCCATGAAGAGAAAGTGAGCGATCACTGGATCACAGGCGGGGCGGCGAGACAAGCGCGGGGCGGTATGCCGCCGGGATTGCAATCGCGCTTAACGTGGGTAACAGCCGGATTAGTAATTTCGCCGCGCCCAAGATGGAAACCCAAATCAAAGCCTCACTCACTTCGCTGCTCGCCGCCATCAAGGCGTCCGATGGCCAGACCGTGGCCGACGCGATGGCGCGGCTGGACGAATTTCTCGCGCGCGGACGCGCGTCGGGGGAATTGCACCCGCAGCTGGTGCATTTTTTGGAGAATCGCAGCTACGCGAAGGCGCTGATGTTTCTCGGCGGCGCCACGGACATTCCGGCCGGCGCGTGCGGCGGGCGCGCGGCGAAGAAGTGAGCTGAAACCATGAGCACGGGAAAAATCTCCACCGGGGGCGGACAGGGTCTTGGGCAGAATCCGTTCGGGGCGCTGAGTAGCGCGGGACTACCGGCCGCCAAGGTTGGAGCCGGGCGCGGTGAGCCGGGCCAAACCGCTGGCAGGCCGGGGTCGGCGACCCCGGCTACAAAGAATCGCGGGCGGGTCGACGTGCGCCGCGAGACCGGCAACCGCGGCGGAAAGACCGTGACGGTCGTCGATGGCTTCGTCGGCATCGGTTTCCCGGAAAAGGAACAGCTCACCAAAAAGATGCGCGCCGCCTGCGGTTGCGGCGGCACCGTGAAGGGCGGAGCAATCGAAATCCAAGGCGACCAGCGCGAGAAGATTGCGGCGATTCTGAGCGCGGCGGGATTTCGACCGGTGATGGCGGGAGGGTGAATGACCGGCGAGACAACCACTCTGTTCAGGCCCGTTGGGCAGAAGGAACTCGTTCTGATCGCAAACAGTGGGTTGCGCAAATTTCCCCCGCGCCTGATTTGGCAGCCAATCTTTTACCCGGTGCTGTCACTCGACTACGCTATCGAAATCGCTCGCGACTGGAACACCAAGGATGTCGAAAATGGAAGTGTCGGCTACGTCACGCAATTTTGCGTTGAAGCAGACTACGTCGCCCAATTTCCAGTGAAGTGTGTTGGGTCCTCCAAGCATCGCGAGCTTTGGGTGCCCGCGGAGCAGCTGGCTACTTTTAACGCCCACATCGTGGGAAAGATCGAAGTTATCCAAACGTTTTTTGGTGACAAATCCGGTTAGAGGCCGGCTGTTACGCCGCCAAACCCGCCGTGAGCGCCAGCGCGCCCTTGGCGCGGTTCAGGATGTAGAGGTGGTAGCCGGGCGCGCCGTTGGCGAGGAGGCCGCGGATTTGGGTGAGCGCCCAGTCGATGCCGATGGTTTCGACGACATCGGTGTTCTCCGCCGCAACTTCGAGGCGCGTGAGCAGTTGCTGCGGCAGCGCGGTGCCGCACATTGAGGTGAAGCGTTGGATCTGTTACAGCGAGAGCACCGGCATGATGCCCGGCACGATCGGGACGGTGATGCCGGCGGCGCGGCAG
>JANXSC010000246.1 GCA_025352845.1 Opitutaceae bacterium | reverse complement strand
GGGTCCGCCGGCACCCAGTCTCTCAAATCCGGCGGCAGCAGCAGCGGGGTGTCGCGGTCGATATTCACAAATTTCGGCATACCATTGCATAGCAATAATTAGGCCAGGTATGCGGCTAAGTCCGACAGGCTGCTAGGGGTTTCGATTTGTGCTGCCGCGATGAGAGCAGCCACCTCGTCATCCCAGAAAACCACCACGCGCGCGTTAATCTTGTGACGGGTGATTTTTCCGGCGTCGGCCCGAGGTTGGGCGAGGAGGCGAGGACTTCGGTGATGGTGATGGCGTCGCCGGCAGCGAATTGCGCCTGTGACGTTGCAAAGAGTGCCGACACCAATCCCGCAGTGCTGCTGCTCGGCGGAGGGACGGGCGGCGGAGTCGGCGGCGTCGATGGAGCGCCCGACGCAAAATATATACTGGCAAAGGACGAACCGGAAGTGACCGGGCTGAAGGTCACGTGCAGCGTTCCAATCATCTGAATCGCATATTCCAACTCGAACGAACCGGAGCCGGCACTGATGGTCGTGCGCGCGGTAGGCTGAACCGGTTGCGAGACGGCGGTCGTCGTCGTCAAGCTGATGGAAACAACCGCGCTCGCCTGACTCTGCAGCGCATACGTGCCGCGCACCAAGACCAAGGTGCCCGGCAAAAAATTGGACGATGTGGCGAGCATCTCTTGAATCGTGATGACATCGCCGGCCACGAACTGCGCCCGTGAGGTCGAGAAAGCGATACTGGAAAGACCGGCAGCAGCGCCGTGCAGCTTTGAGATCAGTGCGAGTGGCAGAAGCAAGCTGAGGAGGATTTTTTTTCATGGGGACAGATTTGAGCGGGCGTTTTTTAGCGAGGGGAAGACATCCCAGCGCGTTCCGTCTACGTCACGGCACCGAATTGAGAACCGGACGAAAATTCTCACGTCCGCCCGCGAGCCGCAGCGGTGGCATTGACACTGGCACACAGAAAGCCGAGCACTTGTCCTCCTCGGTCCGGGCACCGTTCGACGCCGTCCCCCAGCCCGCCTCCGCGTCCCACCCCAACGGAAGAAATCCCATGATCACCCACCACATGTCTTTGACGCAGCCTGCCGTTCTCGTCCGCGCCGCTTGGCGTGCGCTCATCATAATCAGCGTGGCTCTGGCCGGCTCGCTTTACGCCCAATCACCTGCCACCGGCTCGATCTCGGGCCGCGTGCAGAACGAGGCCACGGGCCAATATCTCAACAACGCCCGCGTCTCCGTGCGCGGCACCGACCTCACGGTGTTCACCGACGAGAGCGGTTCGTTCCGCCTCGCCCAAGTGCCGGCGGGGTCGGTTGTCCTCGAAGTGCTCTACTCCGGCCTCGATCCCGTGCAGGTGCCGCTGGCGGTCACAGCGGGGGAGCGGGCCGAGCGCGACATCAACCTCAACAGCCGCGATCGCTACGGCGCGGCCTCGTCGACCGGCATCGTCAAGCTTGACGCGTTTGTCGCGTCCTCGTCGCGGCTCACCGAGGGCGAGGCGCTCGCGACCAATGAGCAGCGCTTCGCGAAGAATATCAAAAACGTGGTCGCCACCGATGCGTTCGGCGATGTGACCGAGGGCAACGTCGCCGAGTTCATGAAATTCCTGCCGGGCGTGACCATCGAGTATTCCGACGCCTCCCCGAACGCCATCGCCGTGCGCGGCTTCGATCCCAACATGACCAGCGTCACCGCCGACGGCGCGCAGCTCGCCAACGCCTCGGGCAGCGCCGCCAACCGCGCGTTCCTCTTCACCCAAGTTTCGATCAACAACGTCTCGCGCATCGAGGTGACCAAGGTCCCCACGCCCGCCAATCCCGCCGACGGGATTTCCGGGACCGTGAATATGGTCAGCAAAAGCGCGTTCGAGCGCGCCCGGATGCAGTTCAATTACCGGTTCTTCCTCTCCGCGAGTAGCGACGGCATGCAGATCAAACAGCAGCCGTTTCCCTTCGATACCTACGAGCCCCGGATCAATCCCGGTTTCGACTTTGACCTCACGCTGCCCATCACAAAAAACTTCGGCCTCGTTTTCACCGGGCTTCGCTCGCAGCAGTGGAACGAACAGAACATCTCCACGATGACGTGGAACGCCACCGCCGCCGGCACCGGCGCGACGCCGGCGAAACCATTTCTCCAAAGCCACGCGATCGTCGACGCGCCGAAATGGTATACGCGCGACTCCACTAGCCTGAAGGCCGACTGGCGCATCACGCGCAACTCCGTCCTCTCCCTCAGCGGGCAGGCCAGCTACTACCGCGACAAGAACGGCAACATCACCCGCACCGCCACCGCCGGCACCAATGCCACGCCGAGCATCGCGGGCGGCAATGCGCTGAGCTACGACGGCAACGGCACCATCGGCGCG
>JANXSC010000242.1 GCA_025352845.1 Opitutaceae bacterium | reverse complement strand
AAGACCTGGGCCTCCGTCCGCGTGAAGCCGAACCAGGAATGGTTCGTGACGAATACCTTCTCGTTCTGATCGCGCAGGCGACCCACGAAAGGATTGGCCGGGCTAACGCCGCCGCGGAAATTTTCCGCGGCGGTTTTTCGTTTGGCGCGGCTCACTTCCGCTTCGCCGCGCTCGGGTCGCCCGTGGGCGACGGGGCGGAGTCGGTGGCGGCGGGCGGTCCGAGCAGCTCGGTAAAGATTGGTCTCAAGCTGGCCGCCCACACCTCATAGCCCTTCAGCGCCGGGTGGAGTTTGTCGCCCATCATGCCTTCGCGGAGCGTGCCGTCCGCGTCGGCGAGGCGATCATTCACGTTGAGAAAACGAATCGCTTTTCCGTCGGCCAGGCGCACGAGCTGCGCGTTGATCGCGTTAAGGCCGGGCATGACCGCGGAGTTGTCGTTCCGGGGAAAAATCGCCGTGAGCACGATCGTCGCGGCGGGTGCCTTTGCGCGGCAGGTGTCGACGATCGCTTTAACGCCACGCACCACTTCGGCGACCTTCGCGTCGTCGGGCGGCGTGCGCCCGAGGTTGTTCGTCCCTGCGAGCACGACGATCACCTTGGGGTTCACGCCGTCGAGTTCACCGTTTTGCAGGCGCCAGAGAATATTCTGGGTCGAGTCACCGCCCCAACCGAAGTCGGCGGCATTCCAGCCGTGGAAATTCCTTTTCCAGTGGGCAAGAAACTCGGGGTAGTCGGTCGCGCCCCAGCGGCGCGTGATCGAGTCGCCGACGAAATAGACGTCGATGCGGCCCTGCTTCGCCTTGGCGAGCAACTGCTCGTGCGCGAGCCGCGAATTGGCGTCGGTGCGCGGCGCGGCTTGGTCGGCGGGCTGGGCCCAGGCGATGCTGGCGACGAGCGCGGTGAACACGAATGACAGGCGGGGTAACATGGGGTGCATGAGCTGCGTGCAAGGCAAAGTCCGGCCGCCGGCTACGGCTTTGTCCACCTCGCAATTGGCCACCTCCGCGCCGATGGCCGTGGATTGTCCATTTGCGAGTGCGGGAGTTTTTTGTAGCGGAACAGCCCGCGGTTCGCACCCTCAGGCCCGCCGCCATGCTCCGCCCCGTCTCGATTTTAGCGCTCGCTTGCGCGTTCCTCGTCGCCTGCACGAAACGCGACGATCTCCCGCCACCGCTCGCCGCGCGCATCGCGCCCGTCGACGCCACCGCGCTGCTGCGCGCGCAACCCATCGGCGCACCCGCCGAGGGCCAGCCGTGGATCGCGCACGTGCGCGCCGTCGATCTCGATCGCGACGGGCTGGTGGACCTCCTCGTGTGCGATGCGCGCGCCAACCACATTTCGTGGGTTCGCCAAACCGCACCGGGCCGGTTCGAAGAAATCATCCTCGCGTCCGACATCCCGGCGCCCGTCCACGTCGAGGCCGTCGACATGAACGGCGACGGCCACCTCGATCTCCTCGTCGCGAGCATGGGCCAGATTTTTCCAAACAACGACAAGATTGGCTCCGTCATCATCCTTGAGAACGACGGCCACCAGCATTTCACGAAGCACGTGGTCGCCGAGCACATCGCGCGCGTGACCGACGTGCAGGCGGGCGACTTCAACGGCGACGGCAAGCTCGATCTCGCTGTCGGCCAGTTCGGCTACGACCAGGGCGAGATCCGCTGGATGAAAAATCTCGGGGGTTGGCAATTCGAGAGCCACGTCCTCCTCAATCTCTCCGGCACAATCAACGTGTGTGTCGCCGACTTCACTGGCCGCGGCCACCTCGACATCGCCGCGCTCGTCTCGCAGCAGTGGGAGGAGATTCACCTCTTCACCAACGACGGCCACGGCAATTTTTCCGCCAAGGTCATCTTCGGCTCCACCAACGAGGACTACGCGAGCAGCGGCCTGCGCGTCTGCGATCTCAACCGCGACGGCCGGCCCGATCTGCTCTACACCAACGGCGACGGCTTCGGGCCGACGCCGCAGCCCGGCCCGCGTCCGTGGCACGGCGTGCAGTGGCTTGAAAATCTCGGCGGCGGAAAATTTCAGTTTCACCGCATCGGCGATCTGCCCGGCGCCTACAGTCCGGTCGGCGTCGATCTCGACGGGGACGGCGCGATCGATGTCGTCGCACTGAGCGCGTTCAACGAATGGGACAAACCGCGTGCCGTCTCGATGGTGTGGTTCAAGAATGACGGCCACCAAAACTTCACGCCCCACGTGCTCGCCTACAAGCCGACGCACCTCCTCACGATCGACGCCGGCGATTTCGATCGCGATGGCCGGCCCGTGCTGGTGACGGGCGCGTTTCACGCCTATCCGCCCTACGGCGAGATGAGCCGGCTGATGTTGTGGCGCCGCGCGGCGAAACCATGAACGCGCGCCGAGGATTGATCTTGTTCGTTGCGCTAGCCGTCGGCGCGGCTGCCGTTTGGTGGTGGCGCGCCAACGCGCGCGACGAAATTCTACACGCGAGTCTGCCGCGCGAGCCGGCGTTCGCCGGTCTTTCTGCCGAATTCGCGCAGCGCCTCTCGACCAGCGATCAACTGATCCGGCGCGGTTCGGGTGGCACCGCCGCGCTCGCGGAGCTCGGCCAGCTTTATCACGCCAACGGCTTTTTGCCGGAGGCGGTGCAATGTTACCGCGGCCTCGCGCAACTCGACCCGGCCAACGCCCGCTGGCCGCACCGGCTGGCGTGTATCTACGCCGGTTACGGCCAGCTCGATGACGGACTGCCGCTTTGGCAGCGCGTGATTCGCGTCGCGCCCGACTATCTGCCCGCGCGCATTCGCATGGGCGACGTGTTGCTCAAGCTCAACCGTCCCGCCGAAGCCGCCGACGCCTACGCTGCCGTGCTCGCGCGCGAAGCCACCAACGCCTTCGCGCTCACCGGCCTTGCGCGCATCGATCTTGCGGCCGGGCAAGTCGCGCCGGCGCGCGAAAAACTCGAGCGCGCCGCTTCGGCCTCCGGTGGCCGCATCGGCGGCGATTTGCTCGCCACCGCTTGCGAGCAACTCGGCGACCATGCGCGCGCCGAAACGCTACGCGCCCGGGCGAAAGCCTCCGGCGCATTTCACGATCCGCCCGACCCGTGGATGGACGAAATCTTCGACGATTGCTTCGATGTTTATCGCGTCACCGTCGCCGCGGGTTTCGCGGACCACGCCGGCGACAGTGCGCGGGCACAGCGCCTGATCGAGCGCGCGCTAAAGCTCGATCCGAAGCATGCGCCGGCGCTTTTTCAGAGCGGCACGTTTGCGTTGCAGCGGCACGATCTCGAAAAGGCGCGACAGGATTTCGAGGCCTGCGTGGCAGTGGCGCCCGATAATTCCGATGCGTGGGCGCGGCTGAGCAAGGTCAGCCTCGAGCGCGGCGATCAGGCGGCGGCGGCGCGGGTGCTCGCGGCCGGGCTCGCGCGGAATCCGGACTCGGGTGCGTTGCTCGGGGAACAGGCGCGCCGGCTCACCGCGGCCGGGCGCCACGCCGAAGCTGCGGCGGCGCTGGAACGCGCGGTGCGTGTGCGGCCCGACGATGCTGATACGCTCGTGCGGCTCGCTTCCGCGTATTTTCGGCTTGAGCGGCTGGATGAGGGCGCGGCGGCACTGCGCCGGGCGCTCGCGGCGGAGCCGGAGCATCCGGCGGCGTTGACGACGCTGACGATGCACGCGATCGGGAGCGGCGACGAGGCGGCGGCGCGCGAGTGGTTCCGTCACGTGCGCGCGCAGCCGCGCGTCCCGGCGGATCTCGCGGCTGATTTGGCGGGGGAATTTCGCCGGCGTTTCGGTCGCGAGCCGTGAGCGGCACGCGAAAAAAAACGCCGCGGGCCTTGCGGCCCGCAGCGTGAAACGCGGAACGATGGGAACGGCGCGCTAGAACTTGAATGAGTTCGACAGCGACCACGCCTGCACGGGCGAGATGCGGTAGCCGGCGGGGCTTCCGTCCGGTTGCACCGTGATCGGGATCAGGCCGTCGCGCTGGCCGACGTTGCGGACGTTGAGTTGGATCCGCCAGTCGACGTTGCGCCACACTTGGCGGCGGCCGTAACCGACCCACAGGTCGACGTTGGTTTCGGCGGGACCGCGGTAGGGATTGGCGATGTCGAAGCTCACGTCGCTGGCCGTCTTGCCCGCGACCGGACGGTAGCCGACGACGACCGTATCCTGCCAGCGGTAGCCGGCGCCGACGCCGACGCCTTTCAACATGCCTTCCTTGAAATCGTAATTCGTGATCATGTTGAAGCGCCACTCGCGGAGCTCGGGGACGTTGGTGCCTTCCTGCAGTTTGCGGGAGGTAAATTCGGAGCCGACGTTGCTGTTCCATTGGAAGGTCGTGTTCTCGTTGCCCGCGCCACCCCACCAGATGCGGAGATCGCCCGCCGCGGTGGTCTTGAGGGCCTTTTCGTATTTCGCGACGAAGTCGGCCAGCGCAGCGCCGCCGATGTTGGAGCGGTTGGCATCGGTCTTCGCGGCGTTGAACGTGAGGCGCCAATTCTTGGTCGCCTGCGCGTTGAACTCGAACTCGTAGCCGCGCGACTCGCTGTCCTCGGTCACGGCAAATCCCGTCGGCGTGCTGGTGGCGAGATCGCGGACTTGGTTGATTGGAGCGACGCTGGGATCGAACCTCATGCCCCACGCCTTGTAGAAGCGCGGATCGATTTGTTTCTGCCAGGCGCGCCAGGCAGTGACCGCGGCTTTCTGGCGTGCGTCGGCCTGGTCTTGGTTTTCACCGGGTCCGGGTGAGTAGGTGTAGCGGCCGGAGCTGCCCTGGCCCTGGGTGTCGAGCGTCTGCCCGCCGAGACCGAACTCGAAGACGTTGGCCCAGTTGCCGGCCCACGCCTGCGAGGTGCCGAGGAACCACGAGCCGTTGAGGCCGTTGC
Source organism: Opitutaceae bacterium (assembly GCA_025352845.1). GTDB lineage: Bacteria > Verrucomicrobiota > Verrucomicrobiia > Opitutales > Opitutaceae > ER46. The sequence continues at coordinate 5,230 of JANXSC010000242.1, read as the reverse complement.
TCGAGGCGTTCTTCGCCTGCGTGACGTAGCGGTTGATGCGGAGTGAAAAACGGCTGTCCCGCGATTCGAGCAGCACGCCTTTCTCCACGGTGCGGCCTTGCGGCGCGGAGATCGGATCACCGTAGAAGTCGACGCGGTTGGCCGCGGGCTGGAAGTTTTCCGATTTGCTGTAGAAGAGGCTGACGCGCACGGGAAACTTTTCGCTGTGGAAAAACTGATCGAGGTGGCCGACGAGGCCCCAACTCTTCGAAGTAACTTCGAGGCTGTTGTTGGGATTGTCGGGCAGGTGGAACGTCGGCCCGAGATCGACCTGACCGAAGCCAGGGCTGCCGTTGGAGTCGCGGCTGAAGGCCCACGCCTTCGCGAGATCCTTGCGGATGCCGAAGGTGCCGACGAGCGCCCGGTCCCAGAATTGGCCCTGCCACACGGCGACCTTGGAGGTGACACGTGACTTGCTGAGCTGGGCACGGGTGGTGAGGGCGTCGCGATTTCCAGCCGCCGCTTCCGAATCGGTGACGGCGAACGGCACGTTGCGGAAGCCGACGTAGTTGGCGGGATTTTCCGACTGCGTGGACACCGAGCCCCCGGGAGTATAGTTATTAATCCACTCCGCCGCCGGATCGACGCCGGGGCGCGCGGCCCAGGTGGAATCGAAAGCGCGGACGTTTGCGCTCGTGACGGTGTAGGTGCGGTTGACGCGGGGAATGCCCGCGCCGGAAATCGCCGAGCGGTTGAGCAGCGACGGCCCGAGGTAGATCACCGGATTCACCGCGAGGAGATTGTCGGTGAACTTCACCGAGGGCGATGCGCCGACGAAGGTGCGATACGCCGGATCGAGGATCGCGTAGCGCTGCCAGTCGCGGCGGCTCGTGGCATAGTCGTCGCGCGCGACGAGGCCGGTCACGGTGTGGCGGCCGAGCACGCGATTGAGGGTGGTCTTGCCGCCTTCGCGGGCGAAGTCGTGCGTGCCGAAAATCGTGGCCCGCGAGGATTCGCGTTTGGCGGCGTAGGAGTTGTTGCCGAATTGACCGCTGTCGCTGACGAACGGACGACCGACATTGGGATTGGGCGTGCCGTCTTGGAAGGGCTCGCCATTTTTTCCGACGGGCGTGCCGTCCGCGTAAACGTTGTTGAAGTCGATCTGGAGCGCTTGGCGGGTGTCGGTGATGAGGCTGAGCTGGCCGTTGCGATAATCTTCGCGGTTGTAGGTGGCTTCGATTCCGACCTTGTCCCGGAAGAACGTCTGCGCGGCGCTCACGTTCACGTTTCGGAAATTCTGCCACTCGTTCTTGTTGGGGCCGTCGAGCAGGTTCTTGTAGTAATTATAGATCGAGGGATCGGTGAGCTGGTTGGCCTTAAACACGCCAAATTCCGAGAAAGGCAGCCGGGCGTTGCGCGCAAACCCCGAGTAAGTGTTGATGCCGCCCATGCGGTGAAAGGCGAACCCACCGATGTTGCCGTCGATCGCGCCGCTCGGGCCGATGCCGCGGGTGGTGCGGTTCTCCTGCACCCAGTAGGAAGCAGTCGGGGACGTGCCGTCGAAATAGGCGATCGGTCCGCCGAAGACCTGTGCGAAGTTACCAATCCAGGGATTGAAGGCAGGGTTCGGTTGGCCGGCGTTGGGACCGCCGTTGATCGACGGCCGCATCTGGCCGTGATTGGGACGGCCGGTGTTGTCGTCTTGGAGCTGGTAGGGATTGAACGTCTCGCGATTGAGATTCTGAAACGTGCGGGCGGAGCCATCGAGGTTGCGGCCCTGATAAGAACCCGTGCGGAACCACGGCGAAATCTCGTCGATCGGCGGCAGCGAGCGCGGGCGGTTGCTGTCGATGCGCCCCCACTCGGCGAAGGCCTTGATCACAGTGCGCGCATTTCCTTTTTTGAGGAACGCGGGCTCATAGCGGCCGGAGGCGTAGAAGCGGCGGTCGCGGTTGAACGCGGGCTTCTGCTCGAATTTCTCGTCGTTGTAGAGCCCGATGAAGCGGAACGCCAATTCGTTCTTTAACAGCACGCGATTCAAATCGAGGGTGCTGCGGAAGCTGCCCCAGCCGTCCACGCGCACTTCGGCCTCGCTGCCATTCTTGAAACTGGCCTGCCTGAGCCCGGTGTTGATGATACCAGCAGGGCTGCCTTGGCCGAAGAGAATCGAATTGGGCCCGCGTTGAAGATCGATGCGATCCACGGCGTAGCCATCCCACGGGATGTCCGTTTGAAAATACTCGCGGGTGTTGTCGGCAGCGGTGAGGCCGCGCACGCGCGTGTTTTGATTGGGATTCTTGAAACGGCCGGACTCGTTGAGCGTCGCGCCGTCGCCGACACCGGCGAAGTTGCCCTGGATGTTGCCGACCTCGGTGCCGAGCGTGTATTGCAGCAGCGTCTCGTTGTTGGTGGCGCCGATATCCTGCATGAACTGGCTCGTGATAACGGAGACCGAGTTGCCGAGGTCGCGCAGGTCAGTGTTGAGGCCGGTTGCCCGCGAGGGTGGTCGCGGCGCCGTAGCCGGTATCGGCGCGGGCGGAGACTTCGAACGGCGTGAGCGTGACGATGTTGTCGCGACCTTCTTCGGTGGCCGGTGCCGTGACGGTCTTTGCCGTGGCAGCGGGTTGGGGCCGCGACGCGGGTGGAGTCGGAGCCTGCTGGGCGCTGGCGGCAATCGCCAGCATTGCGAGCGACGCGAGGAGCGTCGTCGCGGGGTTGGGCAGCTTTTGTATGGTCATGGGGGGTGATCTTCCTAATGGAGGTTACGAGGTCCTAACAGGGAAAAGGCTAACGATGGCGCGGAGCAACGCGCCCGAATGGAGAGGCAGATGTCACTGTGCGCCGACGAAGGCAAGTCACAGTAACACCCGCGCGGCCTTCCGGCTATTACCCGAACGAGCTATAGGCGAACCGGCGGAAGGGCTTTTCTTTTTCCCACGACCGCGCGAAATTCCACATCATATGTGACAGTGCACCTGCTGCCACGCCTGCTCCCACTGCCGTGAAACATCTCCTGCTCATCGCCGCCGCCGCGTTCGCCGCCTCCGCCCCCGGACTTCGCGCGCAGGCCACCTACACCGGCCGCGATCCCGCCGCGGCATGGCGCGCACCCGCCGCCGCGCGCATCGAACAGTTGCGCAAAGGCGACTTCACGCTGCGCGTCGTCGATGAGGCTGGCCAGCCCGTCGCCGGCGCGAGCGTGAGCATCGCGCAGCAGCGCCATGCGTTTCCTTTTGGCAGCGCGCTCGTGATGGGCCGCCTCGTCCAGGACACACCGGATAATCGCGTGTATCGCCAGAAGGCCTCCGCGCTCTTCAACGCCACCACCGAAAACGACCTCAAGTGGCCGCCGTGGGCCGGCGAGTGGGGCCAGGGTTTCGGGCGCACGCAGACGCTCACCGGCCTGCGCTGGCTGAGCGACCGCCAGTTCGCGCTCCGGGGTCACGTGTTCGTCTGGCCGAGTTGGACGCCGGCCCCGGCCGGCCCGGGCATCAACGTGCCCAACGCCATCGCCGCGCTGCGGGGCACGCCGCGGCAGAACGAAATCCCGCAGCTCGTGCTCGACCACATCGCCGAACAGGCCGCCGCCACGAGCGATCTCATCAACGAGTGGGACGTGCAGAACGAGCCGTTCGACAACAAGGATCTCATGGCGGTCTTCGGGCCGCAGATTCAAGTCGACTGGTTCAAGGCCGCGCGCGCCGCGCTCCCGACGGCCCCGCTCTACCTCAACGACTACAACATCGAGGACCAGACGCGAAACACCGCGCACGTGCGCGTCTTCGAGGACACCGTGCGCTACCTCCAGCAGAACGGCGCGCCTATCACGGGCCTCGGCCTGCAGGGGCATTTCGGCGCCAATCCGAGCGGCATCCCCGACTACCTCGCGACGCTCGACCGCTACGCCGCGTCCGGGCTCACGCTGCGGATCACGGAATTCGACGTGAGCACGACCGATACCGCGCTCCAGGCCGACTACACGCGGGATATTCTCACCGCGACCTTCAGCCACGCCGCCATGGTCGGATTTCAATTTTGGGGCTTTTGGGAATCGGCCCACTGGCGTCCCACCGCCGCGCTCTACCGCGCCGACTGGACCGAAAAACCCAACGGCGCCGCCTACCGCGATCTCGTGTTCAACCAGTGGTGGACGCGCCTCGCCGTCACGACCGACGCGCAGGGCCTCGTGCGCGGCCGCGGATTTTTCGGCGACTACACCGCGACGTTCACGCTTAACGGCCAGCGCATGGAAAAAACGTTTTCCCTGCGCCCCGGCACCGCCACGCCGCCGATCCAAATCAACGCGACGCCCCCGCGCCTCGCCAATCTCTCCACGCGCGCGAGCGTCGGCGGTGCCGCCGGTTCGCCCATCGCCGGTTTCGTGATCGAGGGCACCGCGCCGAAACTCATCCTCGTCCGCGCCGCCGGCCCGGCACTCGCCGCGTTCGGTCTGCCGAGCGCACTCGCCCGTCCGGTGCTCACGCTTTTTCGCGGCGACCAAATCATCGCCATCAACACCGGCTGGGGCACCGCGGCCAACGCCACTGAACTCGCCGCCGCGGCCACGCAGTCCGGCGCGTTCGCCTTCGCCGCCGGTTCAGGCGACAGCGCGCTACTCCTCCGCCTCGAGCCCGGCGCCTATACCGCGCGCATTTCCTCGGCCGATGGCGCGACCGGCATCGCCCTCGCCGAAGCCTACGAGATCGAGCGCGAAGGCGCGCGCTTCATCAATCTCTCCACGCGCGCCTTTGTCGGCCCCGGCGATTCCGCCGCGATCCCCGGCCTCGTGGTCACGGGCGCGAGCGCGCGCACCTATCTCATCCGCGCGGTCGGTCCCGGCCTCGCCGATTTCGGCGTCGCCGGCGTGCTCGCCCGTCCCTCGCTCGTGCTGCTCCGCGGCACCACGCCCGTCCACGCCAACGACGGCTGGGAAACCACCGCCGCTCCCGCGCTGCTCGCGCAGACGGCGCAACGCGTCGGGGCCTTTGCGCTCAAGGCCGGCAGCGCCGACGCCGCGCTCGTCGTCACGCTCGAACCCGGTGCCTACACCGCGCTCGTCACTTCGGCGGATGGCGGCACCGCCTCCGGCCAGTGCCTCATCGAAATCTACGAGGTGAAATAACGTTCTCCCGTCCGTCTCGTCTAGCCCGCGACCCCATGCTGTTCCCCACCCCGTCCTGTCGGGCGTTGTTCGTGCCCGCCCCATTCGGCGCAAAAAAATAAAACCTGACGGCCCACGGAACACACGGAA
>JANXSC010000155.1 GCA_025352845.1 Opitutaceae bacterium | reverse complement strand
CGCGCGCTCCGGCGCCACGCGGTCAGAGCGCGCGCAAGCGAGCTGGCCTACAAAACCAAAGGCCGCTCACTCAACGGCCGGTTCTACAACTCGCGCTATCTCACAGCGCCGCGATCGCGGTGTCGTAGTTGCTCTTGGCCGTTTCACTGCTCGTCGCGGTGCAATTGAGGTCGCGCAGCAGGCCGTCCTTGATGCTGTAGATCCAGCCGTGCACGGCGAGTTCTTGTCCGCGCGCCCACGCGTCGCGGACGATGGTGGTGCGGCACACATTGCGCGCCTGCTCGATCACGTTGAATTCGCAGAGGCGATCGCAGCGGGCGGTGCCATCGCCCGACACGCACTCCAGCTTGCGCTCGTGCTTGTGGCGGACGTCCTGCACGTGCTGGAGCCAGTTGTCGGCCAGTCCGATGCGGTCGCGGTGGAGCGCGGCGTTGACGCCGCTGCAGCCGTAGTGACCACAGACGATGATGTGGCGGATGTTCAGCACATCGACGGCAAACTGCATCACCGAAAGGCAGTTCAGGTCCGTGTGCACGACGACGTTGGCGATGTTGCGATGGACGAAGAGTTCGCCGGGCATCAGATCCACAATTTCGTTGGCCGGCACGCGGCTGTCCGCGCAACCGATCCACAGGTATTCGGGCGATTGCTGGCGCGAGAGGGAAAGGAAAAAATCCGGGTTCTGTGCGCGAATCTGTTTCGCCCACGCCTTGTTCTTCGCGAAGAGGTGCTCGAGGTTCACAGTCGGGTTCATGCGTTGCCGGATGATTGGCCTGACCGGCCAACCGTCAAATGGAACTGAAAACCCCGGCCCGCGCCGTCATGTCCCTTGCGGCAAAGGGCATCGCCCCTACGCTGCGCCCATGAAAACCACCGCCGTATTGCTGTGCTCGCTCGTGCTCGCTGGCACCGCTGCGGCGCAAGACGCCCCCGCCAAGGCCGCCCCGAAGAAAGGCGAACCCGCCCAGGCTGAGCCTGCGCCGGTCATTGAGGGCATCGTGGTCCCGCGTGGTGCGCTCGGCTTCATGGGCGTCCAGATCGTGAACAACACGTTCAAGATTTCGTTCTACGACGCCAAAAAGAAACCCGCGAAGGCCGATGTCACGCGTGCCCTCCTGCGCTGGGATCCCAAATACAAAAAGGGTTCGGAGCGCGTGGTGCTCAATGTGAGTGAAGACGGAAAATCCCTTTCTTCACCGCGGGACATCCGTCCGCCTTATCTCTTCAAGCTGTTCATCACACTCCTGAAGGACGCCGCCGAAGGCGAAGACGCGCCCGGCGAGACGCACGTGATCGATTTTCGCGGCTGAGTGTGACTGGCACATGGCACGGCGGATGGCTGCCGCGTTGACACCTGCCGTGGGGTGCGGGATTTTCGCCGCTCGCCCGAAACATGACCGCCGCCCAACCGCCCTTTGATACCGTCGAAACCGCCATCGCGGACGTGGCTGCGGGCGAACTCGTGATCGTGACCGACGACGAGAATCGCGAAAATGAGGGCGATCTGATCATGGCGGCGTCGCGCGCCACGCCCGAGACGATCAACATGATGATTCGCTACGGGAGCGGCATCGTGTGCGTGCCGACGGTGGAGCACCGCCTGCGGCAGCTCGGGCTTGGCCCCATGGTGGCGAGCAACCGCGAATCGCACCGCACGGATTTCACGGTGAGTGTCGATGCCGCCGAGGGCATCAGCACGGGCATCAGCGCCTACGACCGCACGCGCACGATTCATTTGCTCGCCGATGCGGCCACGCGGCCCGAGCAGCTTGTGCAACCGGGCCATGTGTTTCCCTTGCGCGCGCGGCCGGGCGGCGTGCTGGAGCGTGCCGGCCACACCGAGGCCGCGGTCGATCTCGCGGTGTTGGCCGGGCTCGCTCCAATTGGCGTGCTCTGTGAACTCGTGAACGATGACGGCACGGTGCAACGGCTGCCGCAACTCATGGAATTCAAGGCGCGCTTCGGCCTGAAGATGATTTCGATCGCGGCGCTCATCGAGTATCGCGCGCGGCGCGATCAGTTGGTCGAGCTGGTCACCGCGCAGCCGTTTGCCTCGGAGTTCGGCGCGTTTACGCTGCATGTTTTTCGCAGCCGGCTCGATGGTCGGCATCACCTCGCGCTGACGATGGGAGCGCTCGGGCCCGAGCCGGCGCTCGTGCGCGTGCACAGCGAGAATCTCCTCAGCGATCTTTTCCGCGCGCGCGGGATGGTCGGGCATCACTTGCTCACCGGATCGCTCGCCGCGGTGGCGGCGGCCGGGCGTGGCGTGGTGCTCTACATGCAGCCGGCCAACTCCGACGAAACGCTCGTGCGCAGTCTGGCGGCGAAGCCGGGCGATGCCCCGCCGCCGATGAGTTTTCGCGACTACGGCATCGGCGCCCAGATTCTCGCGGCTCTCGGGTTGAAAAAAATCCGGCTGCTCTCGAACAGCACGCGCAAGGTCGTGGGCCTCGACGGTTACGGGCTCGAAATCGTGGAGCAGGTGCCGGTTTAGGAGTTGGAGTTTCAGGTTGCGGATTGGGAAATTCGGAGAGTTCCTCACCGTCCGTCATTTTCCATGAGTCGTCTCGCGCCATCGTCCCGGGTCACACGAGGTGCCGATTTTTCCATCGGCATCGCAGCGGCGCGTTTCAATGAAGCCCTGGTCGATGGCCTGATCGACCGGGTGGTCGCGGCGCTGCGCGCGGCCGGCGTGAAGGAAAACGCCATCGCGATCGTGCGCGTGCCCGGTTCGCACGAAGTCCCGTGGGCGGCGCAGGCCCTCGCGGCGGGCGGCGACCACGATTGTGTCATCGGTCTTGGCGTGCTGATCGCGGGCGACACGAATCACCATGAGATGGTCGGCGAAAGCGTGTCGCACGCGTTGCAACGCGTGGCGCTGGACACCCGCGTGCCGGCGATCAACGGCGTGATCGTCGCCAACACGCTGGCGCAGGCCCGGGCCCGCTGCACGGGCCGGATCCACCGCGGGGCCGAGTTTGCCGCGGCGGCGCTGGAGATGGCGGCGCTGCGGAGGAAATTTTCGCGATGAGCAAAACCCAGTTTGCCCAACGGCGCGACGGCCGGGTCGCCGCCCTCCAATATCTTTACGCGTGGAGCATGAATGCGCCCAAGAACCTCGCGGAGGATCTGCGTGTCTTCTACGAGAGCTGCCCGGAGCCGCGGGAGCACTACGCCTTTGGCGACGAGCTGATCCAGGGCGTGATCCTAAACGCCGACGCGATCGACGCGCAGATCAAGGCGCTCGCGCACAACTGGGAGTTCGACCGCATCGCCAAGATCGACCTCGCGATCCTGCGGCTGGCGATGTTCGAGATGATGTTTCGGAAGGACATCCCGCCCGTCGTCTCGATCAACGAGGCCATCGATCTCTCGAAACTGTTTTCCAACGCCGACTCGAAGCGCTTCATCAACGGCATGCTCGACCGGCTGAAAGGCCAGCTCGGGCGCGACGCACGGAAGGTGGAGTGAGCATGAAGTAGCGAGTAGCGGGTAGTGGGTAGCGAGCATCACGCCATCGCGGCTGCTTTCTACTCACTACCCGCTACTCACTACCCGCTACTTTTCACATGTTCGGCCTGTTCAAAAAATTTAAGGAAGGATTCTCGAAGACGGTCGCGGCCATCGCGACCAAGACGGCGGCGATTTTCGGGCAGAAGCCCATCGACGCGTCGTCGCTGGAGACGCTGGAGGAGGCGCTCTACACGGCGGATTTCGGCGTGGAGACCACCGAGGAAATTCTCACCGAAATCAAGGCCGCCTACAAAAAGGACAAGACGCTGCACGGCCAGCAGGCCGCGGCGATCGGGGCCGCGGTGCTCAAGCGCGTGCTTGCGGGCGCGGAGGGCACGCTGGATTTAGATTTAGGCCGGGTGCCCTCACCCGGCGGCCCGCGGGGTGAGGGCACCCCGCCTACAACGAAGAAGCCAGTGGTGATCGCGATGATTGGCATCAACGGTTCGGGGAAGACGACGACCTCGGCAAAACTCGCGTGGCGGATGAAGCAGGAGGGAAAGACCGTCACGCTCGCGGCGTGCGACACCTTTCGCGCGGCGGCGGTCGAGCAACTCAAGGCGTGGGCGACGCGGCTCGAACTCGACATCGTGGCCAGCCACACCGGCGCGGATGCGGCCGCGGTGGCGTTTGACGCGTGGCAGGCGGCGAATGCGCGCGGAAAAGATTTCCTGATCGTCGATACCGCGGGTCGGCTGCACACGAAGGACCACCTCATGCAGGAGCTCGCGAAGATCCGGCGCGTGCTGCAAAAAAACGATCCCACCGCGCCGCAACACCGCTGGCTCGTCGTCGATGGTTCGATCGGTAGCAACTCGATCGAGCAGGCGCGGGTGTTTCACCAGAGCTTTGGGCTGACCGGTCTTGTGGTTACGAAGCTCGATGGCACCAGCCGCGGTGGTGCGCTCGTTGGCATCTACCGGCAATTGAGGATTCCGATTTATTTTCTCGGGCTCGGGGAGCAGCCGGAGGATCTGCAGCCGTTCAGCGTCGACCACTACGCGAAGGCGGTCTTCGGGCTCGAGTGACGGGCCGCGTTGGCCAGCGCGCTTGCGCGCGCTCCGAAGAGCGGAGTGGGCGCGCGCAAGCGCGCTGACCTACGTCGGACAACGGGCGCTCACAGCGTGACCGGCTGCGCGAGCGCGTCCTGAATCTGGCGGCGGAGCGGGGCGTCGGCGGCCTCGTCGAGGTGGCGCAGGGTCTCTTCGAGTGTGGCTCGGAAATGCTTTCGCAGCTCGAAGAGTTTCGGGAGGCTTTCCGCGAGCGCGGCGCGGTTGCCAGCCTCGGCGTCGAGCCGGATGAGTTCGGCGAGCGCGGGTTCGTTGAGCGGATCGATTTCGGAGGCGCGTTCGAGGACGCGGCGGGCCTGCTCGGCGAAACCGATGGCCTTGAGTTGGCGCGCGAGCAGGAGCGCGTCGCTGGCGCGCACGCGGGTGTTGTTGAGAAACGCGCTGAGAGTGATTTGCCCGCGCGCGGCGTCGCCGAGGCCGAAGTGCGCGAGGGCGCGCATGGCTTGGAGTGGCGAGGCGGAGATATCGGAGGCGTATTGTTCCTCGCGCAAAGCGGCGTCGGCGAGCATGAGCGCGCGCGGGTAGTCCCTGGCTGTGAGGTGGGCTTGCACGACGCCGAGATTGAAAGTGTTGGCCGGGAGTTTTTGTCCCTTGGCGAGCGCCTGCACGCGCTCGGCGAGCGCCGGCTGGGCGGTATCGACGGCAAACCAAAGCAGCAGCACGAGGGCGCTCGGATCGTGGTCGTGGCTGCGGAGGAACTCCGCGAGTTCCCGCGCCTCCGCCGCGCCGTCACCGGAGGCGTGGTAGCCGTGCAACAGATCGATGCTCGCGCCGGCGCTGCCGGGCTGGCGCAGCGATCGGAGCAACGCGTAGCGGCGCGCCTCGTTGGGGTGGCCGAGTTCACGGTGCAGACGCACGAGTTCGAGGAGGGGCTCCTGCCGCCGGGGAAACAACGTCACGGCGCGTTCCAGCCGCGCGATGGCGACCGCTTCCATGCCCTGCTGATGATCACATTGGGCGAGCAGCACCTGTCCTTCCACGGTGCGGTCGAGCCGCCACGCCGCGACGATGCGCGCCGTCTCGGCAAGGCGACCGCGGTGATAGTGCGCCGTGGCGGATTGCTGCGCGATGAACTGATGGACGGGCACGCCGTCGGGCGCGGCGGGGATGAGGGTTTTCGCGAGCGCGATGAGCCGCTCGTCCTGCTGTGCCTCGAGCAGGAGTTCAAAGAGCAGTTTCAGGTAGTCGAGGTCGTCGCGCGCGTAGTCGATGCCCGCGATCAAGGTCTTTAGCGCGCGGTCAAGCCGGCCCACCTGCGCCTCGGCGGTCGCGAGAAAACGCCGGCCCGGCACATCCTGCGGCACGCGCGCTAGCCCGCCGAGGAGCAGCGCGTAGCCCTCGCGATAATTTTGTTTCTCCCACGCGGCGCGGCCGAGCGTGAGGTAGTGGCGGCCGAGCCCGGTTTGGTATTCGGTGCGCCGCAGCGGATAGAAAACCAGATCGAAATACCGCGCGCCGTCATAGCCGCGTTGGAATTTCACGAAGGCCCACACCGCCCCCGCCAGGGTGAACCACGCCGCCACGCCCAGCACCAGCAGCGCGCCCGCGATCCGGCGCCAGTAAACGTGGTAGTAGAAGTGATCCGGCCCGGCGACGCGCACCCAGAGCTTGCAGCGGTATTCCGCCGCACCGGGATTGAAGTGGGAGTCGTCTTTGCTGAGGTCCAATGCGCATTTTTATGACGGCCCGTCCGATGGCGTCGAGCGGTATGGCACGACGCCGCCGATCGGGTGCGCGCAAATCAAAACGGCATCCGCACACCCGCGAGCACGCCGCGGCCGGGGAGCGGGGCAAACTCCTTGAGGAACGACGTGTGTTCGCGCGCCTCGGCGTCGGTGAGATTGCGGCCGCGCGCGAAGAGTTCGTAGCTCGCGTGTCTGCCGGGGATGAGGAAGCTCACGCTCGCGTTCAGCAGCGTATAGCCGGGCGTGTAGGTCTCCGTCGCCGCAATGCGATCCTGCGGGGAGACGCGCCGGGCTTCGATCACCGCGTGCCAGCGGCCGTCTTCATAACTGAGCCGCGCGCCGTGACGGAAGGGCGGGATGCGGGGCAGCGGTTCATTGCTCTGGGTGTTGGTGGCGCGGACGTAGTCGGCGTTGAGTTCGAGGTGGAGGCGGTATTCGTCGGTTTCGATGAGATGAAACAACAGCTCCGCCTCGCCGCCGCGAAACCGCGCGTCGGTGGCGACGAATTGGTAGGGCGTAAGCGCATCCGCGTTTTTCGCGGCCGGAATCGCCGACAAGGGCAGCTCCTGCTCGAAGATGTAGTCGCGAAACCGATTCACGAACGCCCCGAGCGATCCGGTGACGAAGCCGGCGCGCCGCCGCACGCTCAAGTCGAAGCCGACGGAGCGCTCGCGCCCGAGACCGCTGGTGCCGACCTCATAGGAACCCGTGCCGCCGTGCGGGCCGTTGGAGAAAAGTTCCTGTGCCGTGGGCAGCCGCTCGCTATACGCCAGCGCCGCGGCGATCGCCCAGTCCTTCGCGGGGTGAATGACGAGGCCGAGCGAACCGCTCGCGCCGCCGAACTGTTTCTTCTGGCCGGATCGCGCCGCGTAACCCGGCAGCCGTGGTAGCGTGGGATCGACCGCGCCGAGTTTCACCGACTGGCCTTCGTAGCGCGCGCCGAGTTGCAACGTCGTGCGATCGCCGAACTTCATTTCCTCGAGCGCAAACACCGCGCCGCTTTGCGTGAGCGAGGGCGGCGTGACGACCTCCTGGCCATTGGCCGCGAAGTCGCTGCGCGCCACCTGCGCGCCGATGGTGCCGGTCACGCTGCCGATGGCGGCGTGCGGCAATTCCAACCGGCCCTCCCACGCATCGTTGGTGAACCGAGTGTTGACCGTCGTGCCGCCGCTCAGTTCGGAGTGCGCATATTCGCCGAGGCCGAACCGCACCTTCGCGCCGCGAAACACGCCGAACGCCTGCGTCGTCTCCGCCGCCAGATCGAGCCGCGTGCGTCGCATACTGATGCTCGTGGGCGGTGTGTCGCCGGTCGGCACGCCATAGTCGGTTTCATAACGGCTGATCGCGGCGCCGGCGTGGCCGGTTGACCAAAATACGCTGCCACCGAGCGAGCCGCTGAACGTGTCGCCCGCGCTGCTAGGGAGCGTGCCGCGCGGCTGTTTCGCCGGTGCCTCGACATCGATCCGTGCGAAACCCGGGATGCGGAGATCGCTGGTGCGTTGCTTGAGTGCGTTGAGTTGCGTCGAGAAATTATTCGCGCCGCCTCCGACCGAGAGAACGGCCGCGCGTTCGCGGGCCGCGCCGCCCGCGCGTAATTCCGCCGCGCCGTGCGCGCTGCCATCCGGCGCGATGTCGGGGATCGAGTTGTCGATTACATTCACGGCGCCGCCGACGGCCGAGCTGCCATAGAGCAGTGTGCTCGGGCCGCGCAACACCTCGATGCGCGAGGCGAAGAGCGGCTCGACCGCCACGTTGTGATCGGGGCTGACGTTCGAGGCGTCGAGCGCGCCGACGCCGTTATCGAGCACGCGCACGCGATCGCCGCCGAGGCCGCGAATTACGGGCCGGCTCGCGCCGGGGCCATAGTAGGTGGAGCTCACGCCGGGCGTGGTGGAGAGCGTTTCGCCGAGCGTGGCTTGAACGAGCCGGTGCAGCTCTTCGCCGGCGAGCACCGCAGTGCCTTGCGCGACATCGAACGCCGTCTTGGGATCGTGGCCGGCGCTCACGACGAATTTGTCGAGATGCTGGATGTTGTCTTTGGTGGTGGACGGCGCACCCGGCGAAGCGGCCGGTGCGATTTGGGAACGGGCCGGACTGCTGAGCAGCGCGGCGCAGAGAAATGAAACAGAAAGGTGACGAAAGGAGAACATGGTGAGTTTGGGAACACGGACGTAACGAGACACACGCCCACGCTCTCAGCGTGCGGCGCACAACCACGCAGCGCGATGAAGCGCGCCGCGGCGACTTAACCGATCCGACTCACCGGTGGCCCGCGCTCCGGCTGGCGGAGATAGCGGGGCGAAACGAGAAAAACATCAGCCGCCGTGACGGGCGACACGCCCGCGATTACCGCACTGGGTGGCGTGATCGCGATTGGTCCGACGGCAAGCGAGACGCCGCTCGCAAACATCACGACGGCGCACGCGTCCTCGGAGTTGGCCTGCCCGTGGTCGGAGTTGTGCAGCAGCTTGTGGGCAATCGGGCTCGCTGCAAAAATTGTCAGCGCGAATACCAGCGCCGCGCAGCCGCCCGCGAGGACGCGACGAAGTCGGTCGGGAAGCGGAGTGGGTTTGGCGGTGGCGGACATGCGGCGGGACGGAATCTCGCGATTATGGCAGACGCGTCAAGTGGTGGCCGGAGTTCGTTATACGCGCCGGCGCTGGAGTAGCGTCACGGCCAGCAGCAAAACGAACGACAGCACGAGCAGCGTGGCGGCGAAAGCGTGGGCCTGCGGGTAGGCGAGTTTTTGCACGTCGTCGTAGAGCGCTATACTCGCGACCTTGGTCACGCCGGGAATCGATCCGCCAATCATGAGGACGACGCCGAATTCACCGAGCGTGTGGGCAAAGGCGAGGGTGAGTCCGGCCGTGATGCCGCGCCACGCCAGCGGCGCATGGAGCCGCAGAAAGACCCGCGTGGGCGAGGCGCCGAGGGTTTGGCCCGCGTCGATGAGCTCACGGGGCACGGCGCGGAGCGCGGCCTGAAACGGCTGCACGGCGAACGGCAGAGAATAAAACACCGACGCAATCACGAGCCCGGTGAAGGTGAAGGCCAGCGGCGCACCCGTGGCATCGCGCCACCAACTGCCGGGCGGGTGATTGGGCGAGAAGGCGACGAGCAGATAGAAACCGATGACCGTCGGCGGCAGGACGATCGGGAGCGCGACGAGCGTCTCGATGATCGGGGCGAGGCGGGCACGGGTGGTGTTCAACCAGTGCGCGAGCGGCAGACCGAGCAGGCCGAGGACAAGCGTCGTGATCGCGGCGAGGCGCAGGGTGAG
>JANXSC010000206.1 GCA_025352845.1 Opitutaceae bacterium | reverse complement strand
GTCGGGCCGGATGGCATCATCCTTTGGGCGAATCAAACCGAACTCGATACCCTGGGCTACGCGCGCACCGAATACGTGGGCCAGCACATCGCCAAATTCCATGCGGACCCGGGCACGATCAAGGGCATCCTTACCCGCCTGACCGGAGGCGAGAGTGTGCGAGACTACGCCGCGCGACTCGTCCACAAGGACGGCTCCATCCGCGATGTCATCATCAGCTCGAACGTCTTTTTTGAGGACGGCAAATTCATCCACACGCGCTGCTTCACCCGCGACATCACCGAGCAGAAGCTCGCGGAGGCCGTCCGGGGGCGGCTGGCCGCCATCGTGGATTCGTCGAACGACGCCATCGTCGGCAAGACGCTGGAGGGAAGCATCACCAGCTGGAACTCCGGCGCGGAAAAAGTGTTTGGCTACTCCGCCGCAGAAGCCATCGGCCAGTCCATCCTCATCCTCATCCCGCCGGAGCGCCAGAGCGAGGAACCGGAAATTTTGGCCCGCGTCAGAAAGGGCGAGAGCATCAATCCCTTCGAATCCGTCCGCCTGCGCAAGGATGGCTCGCGCATTGACATCTCGGCCACCATCTCCCCGGTCAAGGATACCGCCGGGAAAGTCATCGGTGCTTCGAAAGTCGCCCGCGACATCACCGAACGCAAGCGGACGGAGGAGGCGCTGCGCGAGTCGCACCAACGCACGGCCAACATCCTGGAGAGCATCACCGACGGATTTTGCGCCCTGGATCGGAATTGGTGCTTCACCTATTTGAACGGCCAGGCGGAGGAAATCCTGCAGCCGTTGGGCAAGACGCGCGCCGCCCTCCTGGGCCGGAATCTGTGGTCGGAGTTTCCGGACTTCGTCGGCACCCTCGTCGAGAAAAATTTTCGCCGCGCGCTCACTGCCCAGACGACGGTGCACTTTGAAATGTTTTATCCCCCGCTCGCCGCGTGGCTGCAGCTGCGGGCCTACCCGTCGCGGGACGGGCTGTCGGTTTACTTCCAGGACATCAGCGATCGCAAGGAGGCCGAAAAGCTCTTGCAGCGATATCGACTGTTGGCGGAAAAAGCCCGCGACATTGTCTGGATGGTTCGGCTCGACGGACAAATCGTCGAAGTCAACCAAGCCGCGATTGATGTTTACGGTTACAGCCGGGCCGAATTTTTGCGAATGAATCTCCGCGAATTGCACGACTCCTCCACCCTCCCGCAACTGGCCGGACAACTCGAGAAAGCCGCGACGGGCGGCGTGCATTTTGAAACCTTCCACGTCCGCAAAGACGGCACGACATTTCCCGTCGAGGTCAACGCCACCAGTGCGGAGGTGGGCGGTGAAGGGCTGATTTTGAGCATCGTTCGCGACATCACCGAACGCATGGACGCCAGCGAAGCCCTGCGCGAGAGTGCGGAGCGCTTCCGCACGATGGCCGACAACATGGCCCAGTTCGCCTGGATGGCGGACGCCAACGGCTGGATCTTTTGGTATAACCAGCGCTGGTTTAACTATACCGGCACCACCCTCGAGGAAATGGAGGGCTGGGGCTGGAAAACCGTGCTCCATCCCGACCACGTCGACCGCGTGGTGGAAAAGATTTCACACCACTGGCAGAGCGGCGAGGTGTGGGAGGACACGTTCCCCCTGCGCGGCCAGGCTGGAGGCTACCGCTGGTTTCTTTCGCGCGCCGTGCCGATTCGCGATGCGCAGGGAAACATCGTCCGCTGGTTCGGCACCAATACCGATGTGACCGATCAACGCGACGCCGCCGAAGCGCTCAAGCAGGCTTTGCAAAAAGTCGAGGCCGCCTCGCGCGCGAAGGACGATTTTCTGGCGGCGCTGTCACACGAGCTGCGCACGCCGCTCACGCCGGTGCTCCTGAGCGCCGCCGCGTTGCGCGACGACGAGCGCCTGCCCGCCGATGTGCGTGAGCAACTCGGCATGATGGAGCGCAACATCGCGCTCGAGGCGCGGCTGATCGACGACCTGCTCGATCTCACCACGATCTCGCGCGGCAAACTCCAGCTCCGGCTCCAGCCGAGCGACGCGCACTCGCTCATCGGCCTCGCGCTGGAAATCGTGCGCGACAGCGCCCGCGCCAAGGGCATCGCGATCGAATGCGCCTTCACCGCGGGGCACAGCGCGCTGCGGGTGGATCCCGTGCGCTTCCAGCAGGTCGTGTGGAACCTGCTGCGCAACGCCGTGAAATTCACGCCCGACGGCGGCACGATTGTCATTTCCACGCGCGACGAGATCACCGCCGGCGGCATCGCGTGGCTGCACCTCGAGGTGGCCGACACGGGCATCGGCATCGAGGCGGCGCACCTCGATCATATTTTCCGGCCCTTCGATCAGGGCGGCTTGGAAGGCAGTCATCGCTTCGGGGGCCTCGGCCTCGGCCTCGCGATCACCCGCGCGGTGGTGGAGCTGCATGGCGGAAAAATCAGCGCCCGGAGCGCGGGCCCAAACCACGGCGCCACGTTCATCGTGGCATTCCCCGGTGCCAGCCAGCCGGTGCCGGGCGTGAACGCGAGCGGGTCGCCCTCCACCGGGGAGGCTGCGCCCGGCTCCGCGCCGGTCCGCTCCGGCGCGGCCCGCGTCGTTCCGCTCCGCCTGCTGCTCGTCGAAGATCACCCGAACACGCTGCAGACGCTCTGCCTGCTGTTGCAGCGCGACGGCCACCGCGTCGTCCCCGCCGCCACGCTCGCGCAGGCGCGCGCGGCGGCGGCGGCGGGCACGTTTGATCTCGTCATCTCCGATCTGGGCCTGCCCGACGGCACGGGCACGGAACTGATGGAAAGCCTGCGCGCCGCCCACGGCATGCGCGGCATCGCGTTCAGCGGCTACGGCATGGAGGAGGATCAGGCCCGCTCGCGGGAGGCGGGGTTCATCGCGCACCTGGTGAAACCGGTCGCGATCGCGGAGCTGCGCCGCGTGATCGCCTCGCTCACGCCGGGCAAATAATATCGTCATGAAACGCAAGCCCACCCTGTCGAAAACGCCTCAGCGCAGAAGCCAATCGGATCCCGCCAAAATTCTTGGCGGGCAATCGGAAAACGATGCGGACGCCCGCGGTGCCGGCTTGAAATCGGCCACGCCGGAACCGGAAACGAAGCCGAAGCGCCCGCCTCCCGGCCGCTGACCGAGTTTGTCATTCTGAGCGAAGCGAAGGATTCACTTGGACGTTCCCACCCCTAAAGCGCAGCGGAACTCCCACTGGATTCTTCGCTTCGCTCAGAATGACAGGTCTTGCTAGACGCATCCCGGGAATCACCGGGCGGCGGCACGCAGCGCCTCCGTCGCGTCGCCTCGCTCCGCAAGTTCGACGATCCGCGCCACACCGTTCCGCGGCGTGAACGCCGTCTCCGGCACGGGCGCGATGACGTTGTAGTGCTGCAACGCGAGCCGCCACCATTCGGCCAGTTCGGCGGCGGGAGAGGACCACAGCGCGTGGTGCAGCGCGTTCATCGAATCCAAATCCATCAGGAGCGCCACCCGGTCGCGCGGCGTGAGCGCCTCGGGGCCGTCGCGCAGCAGGGTCGCGCGCAGGCCCACAAATCGCTCCTCGCTCGCGGCTGGCTGCTCGTCCTTCGCGCGCAGCAGCGACACATGCACCGCGTTGACGTAGGGATCGATCACCGCCTGCAACAAACCGTAGTTCGCCGCGAGCGCCGGCAACGGCTGCGGGCCGCGGCGCCGCGCCACCAGTGCGTCACCGAGTTGGACGAGTTCCGGCAGCGGCCGGCTTTCCTCGGGCGTTTTGAAAAGTCCTTCGCGCCGCAGCGCCCGCCCCAGCGTCAACGACCCGGTGAAATACGACAGCGGAATCGAAAAGATCAGGCCGGCGAGAATCGGCGTCATCCAGAACGCGAGTGTCGAGTCGATCCGCGTGACGATCATCCAGCCGATCACGCCGACAGCCGTGTGCGCCCAGTGCGCCGCGATCGTTTCGCCCAGCATCGATTCACCGCCGCGGCGCTGTGTGCCCCACGCAATTTTTCTTCGGGCAATCGTCAGCACGATGAAAGCCGTGTGATACAACATCAGCACCGGTGCCAGCAGCGTGAAAACCAGCGTCTCCAGAAAAACGCCGCCGACCAGATCGCCCCAGCCGCCAAAGGCCGCGACCTCCGACGGCCGCGAGTTCAGATCGAGCAGCGCGAGCACCTTCGGGAAAAAGAGGAGCGCGAGCGTGAAGAACGAGAGGAGCACCGCCTGAGACTGATAGCTCCAGTGCGCGTAGTCCGCGAAGCTGTGCACCGGCCGCAGCGCGACACCCGTCGCCCCGAAACGCCCCGCGATCACCGCCGACACGATCAGGAAAGCCAGCCAGAGCGGCGACGCCACATAAGCCAGAATGCCGAGCGCGAAATGCACGCGGTTTACCGCATGAAAGCCTTGCGCGCCCACGAGCCGCGCGTGTTGGAGATTGCCCTGCAGCCAGCGGCGGTCGCGTTGCGCAAACTCGATCACGTTGGCCGGGCACTCCTCGTAGTTGCCCTCCATTTCGGTCGCGAGCCAGACCTCCCACCCCGCGCGGCGCATCAGGGCAGCCTCCACGTAATCGTGGCTCATGATGCGACCGCCGAACGCTCCTTCGCCGGGCAGCTCGGGCAGCGAGCAATGGGCAATAAACGGCGTGAGCCGGATGATCGCGTTGTGCCCCCAGTAGTTGGCCTCGCTGAGTTGCCAATAGTTCAGCCCTGCCGCCGACACCGGGCCGTAGAGCCGCGTGGCGAACTGCTGAAGCCGCGCGAGAATTGTCTCGCCGTTCACCAGCACGGGCACGCCCTGAATGATGCCGACGTGGCGGTTGCGCTCCATCAACTGCGCGAGCCGCACGATCGCGTCACCGCTCATCAGGCTGTCGGCGTCGAGCACCACCATGTAAACGTAGTGCCGGCCCCACCGCCGGCAAAAGTCCGCGAGGTTGCCCGCCTTCTTGTTGATTCCGCCGCGCCGCTTCCGGTAAAAAATCCGGCCCTGCGCGCCGAGCTGCTGCGTGAGCGCCAGCCATGCCGCCTCCTCCGCGATCCACCGGTTCGGATCGGATGAGTCGCTGAGGAGAAAAAAATCGCAGTCGGCGAGTTTCCCGGTGCGCAGGACCGACAGATACATCACGCGCAGCCCCTCGATCACGCGGCTCACCTCCTCGTTGCAGATCGGCATGACCACCGCCGTGCGCGCCGAGACGATTTGCGCCGCGTCGTGCGGTTCGAGGCTGGCGGTGATACGGCACGGATCGCCCCCTCGCCGGCGCAGAAAAAATCCGATCAGCGCCTGCGCCGCCCCGAGCGCCACCAGCGCGAACAGGATCGTGAACAACAGCAGGTGAACAAATTTCCAGCCGTCGTAGCCCGTGCGCCAGTGCAAGTCCGCCATCACCAGCACCGCCGGCCCCGCGATGAGCAGCACTAGGGCGACGAGCCGGTGCCGCCGCCGCGCAATTTCCTTCGCGTCGAGCAGCGCGGGGTCGAAACGGGCGACGTTCATTGCGGAATCAATGGCTCGCCGCCCACACCACGCCGAGCAATCCGACAATCGCCAGCCACGATCCCGCCGCACGCATGAGGAACCGACCGCCGCGGTTGGGCGGGTTGGATTGGCCGTCATCGTTGAAGCCAAATTCGAGCGGTGCCGGCGGCATGTTGCTGAAATGCAGTTCGGGCCCGGGCTCCAGGGTCGCCGACGCCAGCGCCTCCGCGAGTTCCTGCGGCACCGGTTCGGTCGAGAGAAAACAATTCGCCCAACGCCCCGGCAGATCCGCGAGCACCAGCGCGAGCCGGTCCGCAGCGCGCACGCGCTCGTTGGCCCAGTCGGCGTCACGGCCCGCCCGCGCAAACCACGCCCCGATGCGCTCGTGCGTCACGCCCATCGCCAGCGTCACGGGTGCATGGTCGGGATTTTCCCGCGCCCGCTCCCGCGCCTGTGCCATAATCTCGGTGGCGAGGTGGTTGAGCAGCACGCGACTTTCCAAGTGATGCGCGCGCAGATAGCTTTCCACGCGCAGAAACGCCTCATCCCAATCCGGGCCGGCGGGCACGGACGCGACGGTGGCGACCGACGTTTCCTGAGTGATGTTAGATGGCATATGAATCCACGCGTGACCGCTTTATGCCCGCCCCAGTTCCGCGACCCGGCGGTTTCTTGTGAAAACATTTTCCTCCGGCCCCGGGCGGAGCGCGGGTCTCATTTTCGTGGAGTGGTGGCCGGTGCCGGACGCAGCGCGGTCAGCCTGACCGCGTTGATCGACCCAGCACGGGCAGGCTGCCCGTGCTGCGTTGCGGCGTGTTTCCGCTCAAGGCAGCCTGCATGAAAGTAAGATGCGCCACGGGGCGGAGCGCGGATCAATGCATCGCGCGATATGATCGCTCCCGAATGGCGGGACGAGTGCGTCTAGGCGGCTTCGAGACTGATCAGCGCGGGTCGCAGCTTCAACAGGCCGCGCCGGATACGCGCTTTCACCGTGCCCACGGGAATGCCGAGGTCCACGGCGATTTCGCCGTGGGTCCGCCCGCCAAAAAATGCCAGCTCAATGGCACGCACTTCGCCATCCCCGAGTTTCCCGAGGGCGGATCGCACGAGGCGACTGTTCTCCGTGGCGGCGAGCGCACCCGCGGCCGTGGGGACGTCGGTCTCTTCGCCGCGCAGCCGCAGGTCCGCCTCGATCAGCTCACGATGCCGGGTGGTTGAGCGGATGCGATCGATGGCCTTGTGGCGCACGATGGCGGCCACCCACACAAACGGGGAGCCCAGCTCCGACCGGTAGCTAGCCGCCCGCGTCCATATGATCACAAACGCATCCTGCAAAATATCCTCGGACTCCGCATGGCACCGCACGATCCGCACGATTAACGAAAACATCGGACCGGAGAACCGATCGTAGAGCTGCGCGAAGGCCAGCTGATCGCGCCCTGCGACCCGCCTCAGCAGGACGACATCGTCCCGCCGGCGATGCGCCGCCGATTCGGCCGCAGAGCAAAGTTCATCCGGCGGCGATTCTGTCCGCTCGTCGGGTAGGTCGGACAGTGCGGAGCGGATGAAGTGCATTGGGATAGGGTCGTGCTGCTTCGGCTGATGCAGCGAGCGACTCACAGGCAGTCTAGGCATTCGCGCGTCACCCCACCATGGAGTGTTTCCCGACCGCGACTCAGTCGGTCGCGACCGACACCGGGGCGGCGGGCGCAACGAGCGCCGCGGGATGCCCCCACGCGCCCGTGAAGACGAATTCGTCCGCCGGCTTGCGCTGCCGGGGCGCGCGATCGCGCTCCTGCCAGGCGGCGGGCTGGGCCTCGCCATTACCCGCGGAGCCGACGGCCATCGCCGTCCACGCCTCGAAGTGGGCGGGAATCTGGTAGAGTTCGCGCGCGCGGTCCGGCAAAATTCCGATCATTTGGTGGACGGAGAGCCCGCGCGCGGTTGCCTCCATCGACAAACTGGCGGAAGCGAGGCCGAGGTCATGCACGGCCGCGCGATTCTCCTTTCCGGATTGGGCAAACCTCAGGCTCACCACCGTGAGAATCAGCACGGGCGCGGCTTTCGCCCACGCTTGGTTGGCGGGCACAAGGCAGGAGAGCAGCCGTTCGAATTCCCCCGGGTCTTGCTTCGTCGCGACGAAATACGTCCAAGGCTGCTCGTTATACGAGGAAGCGGACCAGCGCGCCGCTTCAAACAGCGAAGCCAGATGGTCGTCGGGCACGGGCCGATCGGAAAAACTGTAGGGACTCCAGCGTTGCGCGAGGAGATCGTGAATCGGATGGTCGGGCGTCGCGTGTTTGACGGAGGGGGGAGCGATGGCGGTGGTATTATTCATGGAGAAGGTTTGACCGACGGCGGTTAGAGAGCGGTTGTGGAATTGAGTGCGAACGAGCAAGCGCTAGGTGGTCCGGTGCCAGCGGCCGGACTCGACAGCGGACGTCGGCTCGTGCGCCACCTCCGTCCGAACCCAGTAAACGATCGCGAAAGCGCCGAGGCCGAAAAAGACCAGCACGCCCAACACCAGCCAGAGATTCACTTTGCTGGTCCACCGGCGAAAGTTAACCAGCGGTCGGTTGCTGTTTTGATCGAAGCCCATGCGAAATAAAAGGCGGCGACCCGGAGCCGCGTGAGCCTTCAGTGATGGCCGGCCTCGGCCTGGGCGACATCGTCGCGCGTGGTTTGCTCGATGATTTTCTTGCTGAGGTTCACCAACACCGAGGAGTCTTCGTAGCTGATCCGGGTGATGTCTTCGGGCAGGATCAATACGGCTTTGCCCGCATACCAGGGGCCGGTTTCGACGACCAGTTCCCGAATCGTCCAACTGCGATCATGCACCATGAAGCCCCGCACCGAGCCGACGCGTCCATCGGTCGCCTGAATGTGGTAGCCCGTGACCGCTTTCGTGCTGCGGAGGTGAATGTCGTCATGCCGGGGCGGCGCGTGTTGCGCGGCGCTTCCCTCGGGCGGCGGCACCACCACGGGGGCCGAGGCTCCACTCCACGCGGCGCTGTCCTGCCAATAGACCGGCCAGCCATAGTAGCGGTGATATTCCGCCTCGAACTGCCGGGACACCGGCCGGTGCGAATCGACCGACGGGCTGTTTTCGATCTGTTGCCGGGTCAGGTTCGCGGGCAGCACGCGATTGTCCGAGCTGGAAATCGCCAGCGCGGTCGGCGCAAAAACATGGGGCGGGAGCAATACCTCGCGGCCGCCGAGCCAGGAGCCGGTGTCCACCACGAGGTAGCGAATCGACCAGGACTTGTCGTCGAAATAAAAATCCTTCACATACCCGATGTCACCATCCGTAGCGCCGATTTTTTTCCCGTAGTATTTTTGAAGATTATGAAACATGGAGCATGGTAGCCGGAATCCCGGCGGGAAAGTATGGGGTCAAACCCTACAAACGAAACCGTTCCGCCGTCGGCGCGCCGGGTCTGGGCGACGGGAGGAGCGTCTCGACGCGGGCCTTGATTTTCCCGCCTGCACCAGCCCGGTCGCGGGTGCGATCATCGACCGGTGATCAGTGCGGCGATCACGCGAATGCCGAGGAGACAGAGCAGACCCCAAACAACACCGCAGCGAAGCGGGGAAAGCCGTATTTTCTGGCCGGAAAAACCGTGGCCGACGGGAGATATTTTTTCCGGCGATTCTTTCGCCGGATCGAAATCATTTCCAAAAACCCTCGTAGAAACGGAACGCTCCACCCTCGGGTTCCCAGCGCGGATTCATCCACGTGGCCGCGGCGTAAGGCGGCACCTCCCAGTGGCCGGCCATCCACTCGTAACGATTGTTGCGCCAAGTCCAGTAGCCGGCGATCCAGGCGTGCTGCCCGGTGGGCCGCGGCGGCACGGCCTCGGCGGCTTGGGGCGCGGGCGGCGCCTGCACGACGATGTAACTGTTCACCGTGCCCGGCACCACTTGTTGCGCGGGTGCGACCACCACTTGCTGCGGTTGCGTGACGACCATGGTCTGCCCGGTGGCGGTCGGCGCCGACGGCGGCGGGGCGGTGACGAGATGAGATTCGGGTTGCGACGCGCAACCCCCGAAGAGGGCGATCGCGCCACCGGTGGCGAAGAGAACGGAAATTTTTCGGGTATTCATGATGATATAATAATGGAGGGAGGGAGACGCGATCAGGATTTGAAGATTTCGCCGACGACGCGCTCGACCTCTTCGCGGGTTTGGCCAACGCGTTTTTGGACCCGCCCGAGGAGTTCATCCTCGCGGCCCTTCTCATAGACGAGATCATCGTCGGTGAGCTGGGCGTATTTCTGTTTCAACTTTCCTTTGGCGACGTTCCAGTCGCCCTTGAGTGTGAGTTTATTCATGGGAGGAGGGAGTGGTGAGTTTATTTATTATGGTTATGGGAGGGAGCCAGAGTGTGGGTGGGAGCGATACGGCGTCCGGTTCACGGCACGATTTTTTCAGCGAGCCATTGGCGCGCCTGGGCGAAGCCATCTTTCATCGCCCCATAGATTTTCTGAGTCTCGGCCTTCGCGCCGTTCCACGATGTTTCGGAGGCATTTTGCGCCGCATCGAGCTGCATCTTCAATTGCTCGGCCTGCACGCGCAGGGCCACGATCTTCGGCCGGGCCTCCAGTTTGATGGCTTCGCTGGAGTTTTCGACCTTGGTGGACAGTTCCTGCACGGCGCGGTTCAACCCGGACAATTGGGCGCGCATGCCGGCGACGAATTGCGACTTCTGCGCGTAGGCGTAGTCTTGGATATCCTTGGCCGCCTCCGTGGTCGCGGCCTGCGCCTTGTCCACCTGCTGCATGGCCATCGCCGGGCTGGGCATGACGGAACTTTCCACCGACGGTTTGCAGCCGGCCGCGAACGCGGTTCCGATCAGAAGTGAAGAGAGGAGCAGTTTGTTTTTCATGGGAAAAAATTTCTGGCCGCGTCCGGGACGCACCTGACGGATTTCGCACTTGGTCGCACCTTATGCCCGAATTCAGCGCGCCGCCATGGGGTGTTGCCCTAGGTCAGGCATCGTGGCGGCGAGGAAAGAGCGCACCTTGGCCAGCAGTTGCGCCGGCAGGAACGGTTTCTTCATCGCCGCGGCCGGCGAAAACGAATCGGCCAATTCCCGCTCTGCGATCGGCAGATTGCCGGAGAGCAGGATAACCGGGAGGGCGCGGGCTTCGGCCCGCACCCGCTGCAGCAGCTCCAGCCCGCATAGCCTCGGCATTTCGTGGTCCGTGATCACTAAGTCAAAATTTCCGCCACTGAGCGCGGTCCAACCCGCTTCTCCATCCGCCGCGCACGTGACCTCATAACCGGAACGGCGCAACATGGCCGCGACGAGGTTTCGGATGTCGATATCATCGTCGACGACGAGAATGCGGCCCGCGGATTCAATCGGCTTTCGGTTTTCACCGCGAGTTTCCCGTCCTTCGTCCGCCGGCGGCTGAGCCTTCGCCACGGGGGATAAAGCGCCCGCGCGGGCACCGGTGCGCGAGTTAAGCCACGGCGAGATCGCCGGGAGGGAATCACTGGGTGCGAGCATGAGATCGGCGGAGAATATTTTCATGGCGGTATCGGGACGGTTTGGATACAGGATCGTGCGGATACTAAGATACTACGCCAAAACGAGCGCCTCGCCTATGGGGTATTGCCCGACCACGGTTCCGCGCACGCGGCGGCCGCCAGTCGTGATTTACCCGCTGAGGTAGGTTTTTACCCCATGCGCATCTTCTCGCCACGCTTGAGACGCAGCCGTAGCCCTTGGCCGTGATGATCGTTCTTCGCCTGGTCTGAGGCCGGAAACAAGCGGCCCTCTTCGCCCCAGTTGCCCCCCATTTGCACATGAAATCCAAACCCATTCCGACGCGCGCGAAACGCCGCTCGAAAAACCCCGCCGCGCCCGCGCGTCCGGCGCGCCCCGTTTCTCCCCCGAGGTTCTCTCACCCTGTCATTGCCATGGCGGCCTCGGCCGGCGGCTTGCAGGCCCTGTCGGTTATTCTCGCTGCTTTGCCGGCGGAATTTCCCGCCGCCATCGCGATCGTGATGCACCTGTCGCCGAACCATGAAAGTATCCTGGCCGAGATTCTCAACCGCAGCTCCGATCTGAAGGTGCGGCAGGCGCAGACGGGCGACACGCTTTGCCCGGGATGCGTGTTTGTCGCTCCGCCCAACCGCCACCTGATGGTGGACTGGGACGGCCGCCTCGCACTTTCCTCGCCCCACGCGCAGAAAATTCATTATGCGCGCCCGTCGGCCGAGCCGCTGTTCAGTTCGGTGGCCCATGTTTACCGCCAGAACGCCATCGCCGTCGTGCTCACCGGGGGAGATGGCGACGGCTCGTTCGGCGTGCAGATCATCAAGGAGCAGGGCGGCATGGTCATCGCCCAAGACCGGCCCACGTCGCAGGATTATAGCATGCCCGAAACCTCGATCAAGACCGGCGACGTGGATTTCATCCTGCCCTTGGGCAAGATCGCGCCCAAGTTGATCGCGCTGGTCGCTGCCCGCCGCGGACTGAAGCAGCGCCGGACAAGGGCCTTGAAAGCTGCCCCGCCACGGCTCAAGCCCTAGGCGCATGAAAAAGAAATCCCCCGCCACCCCTCGCCCCGGCAAGGCTGCCAAGACCGCCAAGGCCGCGGCCGCGAAAATCTCCGTCCCGCCGGCGGGCGTTTCCTTCCCCATCGTCGGCATCGGCGCCTCGGCGGGCGGGCTCGAGGCGTTGGAGCAGTTTCTCCGGCAGGTGCCGACGCGCACCGGGATGGCGTTCGTGATCGTCCAGCATCTCGATCCGACGCGCAAGGGCATCATGCCCGAGCTGCTCCAGCGCGCCA
>JANXSC010000167.1 GCA_025352845.1 Opitutaceae bacterium | reverse complement strand
ATCCGTTGCGTCACCTGCAAAATCAGTCCGTCGATATACGGCAGCGGACCGCTGTTCACCGCCACCTCGCGCGCCACGAACGCCGTCACACATCGAAAGCTCGACAGATAAAATCCCGGCGGTTTTTCCAGCGCCCAGTCGGTCATCCGGTTCGTGAATCGGCTGCCAAAATTCCGCCACGCCGAATGTTGCTTCACCTCGTAGTGGCCAAACACCACGTCGAGCCCCGTCTCCTTCGCGTGCTGCCACAACCGCACCGCCTCCGTCGGCGGATTCTGCCCGTCGTCGTCGAGGTTTACGAGGTGCGCCCCCCGCGCGTGCCGCCAACCCGTGAGCACGGCGTTATGCTCGCCGAAATTCCGCGCGTGCTCGATCAGCGTGATCGGCACCTTTGCAGTCTTAACCAACTCGCGCGCCGCGGCGCTCGTCGGCGCGCCGCTGCCATCATGCACCAGCACGATCTCGTGCCCGCCCTCGATCTTCAACGCCTCAATCTCGCGCACCACCGCACCGATGGATTCGGCACTGTGGTAAAGCGGGATGACGAAACTGAGAGCGACGGAAGCCATGTTTTTTTGACCGCCGATTACGCTGATAACCCGGATAACCGAGTGCCATCCTAAATCCATCCGCGCCATCCGCGTAATCCGCGGTCAAAAAATTCAGACGTAGTGCTTCAGCTCCCCGCGGTAATACGCGACCGTCCGCATCAGCGCCGTGCGCAGGTCGGTGCGCGGTTTCCAGCCAAGTTTCCGCGCGATAAGCCGGGCGTCGGCATAGTAGTCTCCGATGTCGATTTTCTTTCGGTCGCCGGGAAATTCGCGCACGACAAATTCGCCCCCGCCATTGATCGCGACGAGCAACTCGGCGAGCCCGCGCAGCGAAATCGGCGGCGGGCCGCCGAGATTGAAGACGCCTCCCACCGCCTCGGGCCGCGCGGCTGCGAGGAGAAACGCCTCGACCGCGTCATCGACATACGTGAAGTCGCGCAACTGTGTGCCGCCCCAGACCTCGATTGGCTGGCCTTCGAGCAGCCGGCGAATCCACACGCCGACAAACGTCTGCCGCGCATCCTTGATCCTCATGCGCGGGCCGATGGTGTTGGTGAGCCGCAACGCCGTCGCCGCAATCCCATGCACGCGCGAATAGAGCAGGTGAAACGATTCTCCCGCGATTTTGTTGATGCCGTTCACGTCGACGGGACGGAGCGGGTGTTTCTCATCGACGGGCAGGTAGTCGGGCTTGCCGTAAATCTGCCGCGTGCTCGCAAACACGATCCGGATCGCGGGATTGTGCAGCCGGCACGCCTCGAGGATGGCGAGCTGCGCGCGACCGTTGATGTCGAGGTCCGTGATCGGATCCGTCATCGAATCCATGTGGCTCGTCTGGCCCGCGAGGTTGAATAGAAAATCCTGCCCGCGCACGAGACTCGGCAGCCGCGGCCAGTCGCGCACATCGGCGATGTGAATTTTCACCCGCGACGCGATCCCCGCAAGATTGCGCCGGTTGCCGCCGTATTCCGGCACAAGGCTGTCCACGATCGAGACGCGCGCCCCGAGCCGGACGAGCGTTCGCGCGAGGTTCGAGCCGATGAAGCCCAGCCCACCCGTGATCAAAACGCTTTTGCCGGAAAACGTGCGGCGCAGATTGGTCGGAGCTGGCATCGTGCGCGGAGCAAACACGCCGCGCTCGCCGTGCGCCAACCTGAAAATCGCCGCCTACCGTCGCGGTGTCACATCCAGGCGAAACACGGAGATGCCGAGCAACCGCGAGTCTCCCGACACGGCGGCCGGCGGAGGATTGGATTGGAGCAGCAACGTCGATTTCCCCGGTGGCACGGCGATGGGAGGCAGCAATATTTTTCCCCGCTGGGACCGCACTGGCGCGTTCGCTGTCACCGCTTCCCCACCCTCACGCCGGAGCGAGACCGTGCGGTCCACCGGGCTCCAGCCATCGATCGTGCAAACGATCATCAGCGAATCGGAGTGTGGATTTTCCAACTCAATTTTGCCTTCGCCCTTGGTCCATCGCCAACGCTCACCGCCGCGCGGATCGAATTCCTCCGCGTGCCAGCCCGCACCGAACTGCGCGCGGACGAATTCCGCGTGGTGCGTGTTCACGAGCGCGAAGCGCGGCGTGATTTGCCGCCGCGCGTCACCCGGCAAATTCACCACCACCCCCATGCCCACCAAATCCCACTCCCCGCGCAGCGGCGTGTGCCAGCGGGCCTCGTAGGTGTCGGTGAGAAAAAACTGTTCCTTGCGCAGGAGAAACGCGTTCGCCCACAGCCGCGACCACATGTCGGACTCGGCAAAGATCATATTCACCGATTTCACATCGGCCATCGCCTCGATTTTCCGCAGCTCGCGCAGCTCGCCATCCACGATCAAGGGCGGCCGGGACATTTCCCAAACGAACATCCCGCAGGCGACGAGGTTCAGGCCGACGACAAATCCAGCGACCGAAACCACAAATATCCACTCGTGGAGCTTGCGGCTGCGGCGCAGCGTGACCCACCAGCAAAACGCCGGGAGCAGGAGCGGATAGAAGACCGCGAAAACCTTGTAGGCGTCGTAGCTCGCGTTGGTGCCGAGCCGCGCGCCCCGCACCTGGAGAAACCAGTAGCCCGCGAGCACGGGCAAAGTCATCGCGAGCGCCGTCCATGCGCCGCGATATCGCTGCGGCATCTCACGGATAAACGCCCACGCGATCAGGCCCACGACCGCCGCCGACAAAATCCAGCGCACACCGAGAAACTCCCACGCCGCGAGGTCCGGCCCTTGCACCATTCCGAGCCAGCCTTCCGCCGTGAGCGCGGGAATCCGCCAGCCAAAATCATAAGTCTGCAAGAGCGAGAAACGCTCCGCGAGTCCTGTCACGCGGCCGTTGAAAATCGCCGAGCACGCGAGCAGCGGCGCGACCATCCACGCCAGCCAGCGCGCGAATCGGCCCCATGCGCGCGTCCAGATCGCCAGACCACCGCTGTAAGCTACGGCCGGCACGAGGCAGAGCAACACGAAGAAATTGTAGCCACCGAGAATTAGCCAGTAGCCGGCGGCGAGCACGGCGAAGAATTTCCGCACGCGTCCGCCCGTCAGCCGCCCGCGCCAGAGCGTCACGCCCGCCCACGTCAGCAGCACCACGCCCTGCGCCGCGAGCACCTGCCCCGGCGAGACGTGCGCCAGCGCATACCACATCACCGGGCTGATCCCGAAGAGCCCGCCCACGATCAGGCTCACGCCGCCGTTATAGCCGATGATTGCACGGGCGGACCAGAAAACCAGCGGCACCGTGCCGGCCAACAACACCGCCATGAACAGCGTCGTCAGTTCGTGCGGCGCGCAGCCGAGCACGGTGCCGTTAAACGCAATCAACGCCGACGGCGAAAAATGATTCAGCCGCAGCCAGTAGTCGAAAAAATTGTCGACCGAACCGATGCGCACCACCTCCGTCAGCCCGAGAAACCCCTCTCGATCACCGCGGGCAAATTCCATCAGCACCCGCGCGCCCGCCGCGTAGTCTGCCGCGTCGCAGCTCCCGAGCGAGATCGTCGTAAGCCCGCGCGACGCGATCGCCACGGGCAGCACCATCAGCGCCAGCACGCCGCCGACGGTTGCGCCCACGAGTCCGAAGCGCCCGAGGTCCGCCCACGCCGCGCGCACCCCGTGACGCCGCAGCGCAATCCCCAGCAACACGAGCGGCAGCAGCTCGCTCCAAACTGCGTAGGCATTCGTGCCGCGCAGTCCGGCGTGCGCGCCCGCCCACACCACGGCGGATTGCAGAGCGAAACCCAGCGGCACGATCAACACCGGCCACAGCCTCCGCCACGGCCGCGGCATCGCCAGCAGCGCCGCGCCCGCTCCCCAAAAGAGCACATGCAACAGCAGCGCAATCGCGACGGCGTAGTGGATCATGGCCTCTTAGCCCAAACCAACGGCCACAAAAAACACGAAAAGACACAAAAAATCCCGGCAAAGCACCCGTTGGATTGAAAAGCCTTTTTGTGCATCTTGGTGTTTTTCGTGGCCATTGCCCTCAATCCCTTTTCCGCGCCACGCCAAAGACCGAGGTGCCCCACGCCCAGTTGCCGCCCAGCCGCCGCCACGCGTGCTCGATCGCCATGAGACCTCCGAATCCTGCCTCGATGATCGCGGGGTATGCCTTCACGTCGCTCGTGTCGCGGCTCGTGCGAAACAGTTTTCGTTTCGCCCAGACCACAGGAAACGGCAGCGCGTTCCAGTGCGTCGTGCGCGCTTCTTGAAACCCCGCGCCACTCAACAGCGCCGCAATCTCAGGCCGCGTGTAGCGGTGCTTTGTCTGGCACGAGTCGTCGTGATACGACCACATCCACATGTAGGCCGGCACATTGATCACCACTATGCCGCCGGGCCGCAGCACGCGGAAAAATTCCCGCGCCGCCACCTCGGGGTTCTCCACCTGGCACACCACATCGGCCGAGACGACGGCATCGAAACTCGCATCCGCAAACGGCAACTCCGTGATCGACGCCACGCGGATGTCCGTCTCCGGCCCGCAGCGCTGGCGCGCGAGGTCGCACGCGATCGGCATGAAATCGATCCCGCTGAACCGCCACTCCGGGTGCCACTCGCGCAGCCGCAGGATGAGCCCGCCCGTGCCACAGCCGGCATCGAGCACAGCGGGCACCGAAGTCGCACGGCTTGGTTGCAGGCGGGGTGCCCCCACCCCGCTGCACTCAGGCTTCGCACCCGCTTCTCTGCGGGGTGAGGGCACCCCGCCTACATCGGCGCGACCGAGCACAGTCGCCAGCTCCCGTTGCACGTGCCGGTGCAGCGAGCGGAAATACCACATGCGGTCCTCCACTTCGGCGAGTTTCAGGTATTCGTCATTCTGCATGCGTGCGGCGGTAATCACACCGGCAGTCCCGGTCCGCGATTTCAACGCCGATTCTTCACCGCCGTTTTCCCCCTAAGGCGCGGCCACCGCGTCCGCGACCAATCCAATCGAGGAAGACTTCAGTCCAAAGGTGCGCAATTGATAGCGCTCCGGCCCGAGCCGCCGGGCCGGTTCGGATGAGATCAGTTTGAAAACATTCACCCCGGGCTCGAGTTTCAGCCGTGGCAGCGCAATTTCGAGCGGCAGACTGCCGAGGCGGGCCGCCGCCACCTGCCGCCCCTGATGCCGCACCCGCACCTCGCCGGGCGAGACCCCGATCAATACAAAACGCAGGTCGACCTCAAGCGGCCGATCATGGGGATTGAAGAACGACAGCACGCCATCGCGGTTGGCCCAGCGCACG
>JANXSC010000154.1 GCA_025352845.1 Opitutaceae bacterium | reverse complement strand
GTGTCGCCCGCGGTGATCGGGACGCCGTCGAGGGTGTTGCTGTTGAAGACATACCCATATTGCCCCTGTCCGCCGTTGGCCGCGGGATCGAAGATCGCGCCGGCGACCTGGCGGCGGTAGGCAAACGGCACTTCCTCGACAATGCCCCAATCCTTGTTGAAGAGGTTCGCGAGGTTGATGACCTCAAGGAAGACTTCCGCCCGCACGCGGCCATGAATCGGGATCTGCTGCGTGATCGTGAGGTCCACAGTCTGCTGCCACGGCGAACGCTCGCTGTTGCGGGGCGCCACGCCGCCGGCGTATTTGTCCAAGCCGTTGGCGGTCGCAAAGGCGAAGAACGCGTCGCGCTCGGCCGGGTTGATCCAGCGCACCTTCGTGTCATTCGGACCGGTGGGCATGTAGAAGAGATCGTTGAAGGTCACGCCGTCGCCGTTGGCATCGCCGGAAAAGACCCAGCTGTAGGCGCGGCCGGTGCGGCCCTCGTAGACGAGGCCGACCGTGGTCTTGAATTTTTTGATGAACTCGAACGCGCGCACGTAGCGCGCGACAATCTTGTCGCGGGTCTGCGTGTTGGAGGTGGAGGCGGTGCGTTCGTTGGGGTTGAAGATCGCGCGCGAGGTAAACAGAGAGCCGGCGGTCGAGGAGGTGAGCGGGCTGACCTCGGTGGCGGAGCCGTGCGTCCACGCGACGTTGGCGGACCACTTCTCCCGCATTGGACGGCTCAAACTCAGGGTGAAGTCGCGCGACTGTCCGTTGTTGGCGTTGGTGATGCGATAGACATCGCCGAAGCCCGCGACGCGACGGCGGCCGTTGGTGTTGGTCTGGGGAAACGTGGTGACGTTGTTCGGCGTGGCACTCGTGTTGAAAGCGGGCGTGATGTTGCCGGCGTAGCGGATGCGGCCGTCCGGCAGCGTGCCGGGCCCGCTAGTCGCGGTCTGGAAATTGAGGAATTCCACCATGAGCCCCTTTTCCACTTGGCTGGCTGTGACCTCGGCGGAGACGGTGAGTCCCCCAAACGGAAGCTGGTGATCGAGCGCGAGATTGCCCTTCCAGAGCGAGGGGCTTTGGAAATTCGGATCGGTGAGACTGATGTTGGGCGTCTGCGTGCCGATGGGCGCGGCTTGGCGGGTGACGTCGGGCTGGAATTGGAGGGTGGGCTGGTTGTTGCCATTCACGTTAATCGTGGTGGTCCCGACCGTGCCGGCGTTCTGATAGGCGTTGGCGAGCCAGACCGCGGGACTGCGGCCGACGAAGAGGCCGACGCCGCCGCGCACCTCGGTCTTGCGATCAGCAGGGACGCGATAATTGAAGCCCACGCGGGGCGAGATGCTGCTGTTGCCGTCGTTGGTGCCGTCGTTGCGCACGCCAAACGCATTGGTGAAGGCGGTGTTCAAGGCCGGCGCCTTCGAAGTGGTGGGCAGATCGTAGCGCAGGCCGCCGACGACGGACAGGCGGCTAGTGGGCCGCCAAGTGTCCTGCAGGTAGAAAGAGTAGCCCGTGTAGGTCCAGCGGGCGTAAGCTTGCTCGATGGTGGTGCCGGGCAGAGGTTGCGCGAGAGTGTAGGCCGTGGGCAGGCCGGCGATCCAGTTGTCCAAGCCGGAACGGAAGGTGGGGGTGCCAGCGGTGCCGGTGTTGTTGAAGGTGTAGCTGCCGTAGGAGCCGGGGAGGAAACGATTGTCGTAGCTGATGCGCGCCAGTTCGCCGCCGACGACGAGCGTGTGTTTGCCGAGGGAGTATTCGCCGGAGAACTTGGTGAGGGTTTCCTTAGTATTGAGGGAATTCAGATGGCCGTTGAAGCCCGTGCCGAAATTTAGGAAGCCCGTGGTGATCGTTGCGCCCGTGTCCTGGCGCACCCCGGTGAAGCCAGCGATCCCGATGGCGGGGAATGCCGCGCCGCGATTTCGACCGCCGGCCTCGTAGGTCGTGTGGCTGTGCGAGGCCTCCGTGCGAAGATCGGGGGTCCACTGGCTGAAGACCTGCGTCGTGTAGCTCCGGGTATCGCGCGGATTGTCAAACCACTGGTTGCTCAGTGTCGTGCCGGTGAAGCTCGTGCGGCCGGTGAACGTGGGCAGGCTGCCCTCGTTCTGCCGGAAGGTGAAGCTGGCGCGGTGCTGGCCTGAGATGTTCCAGTCGAGTTTGCCGAGGTGGATTTTCTGCCCGGTAATGTTGCCGCCGTTGCCCGTGAGCGTGCCGGGGTCGTAGCCGAGGGCCTTGGCGCGCGCGACGGCCTGATCGAGCAGCGCGAACGAGGCGGACGTGAGGACGAATCCGGCCGCGGGCGCATCGGCCTCGCGCTGGAAATCGT
>JANXSC010000120.1 GCA_025352845.1 Opitutaceae bacterium | reverse complement strand
AGAAGGTGAAGTCGGCGATGACCTACCCGATCGCCGTCATCGGCCTCGCGGTCGCGCTGGTGAACGTGCTGCTGATTTTTGTCATCCCGGTGTTCGCCGCGATGTTCGCGGACTTCGGTGCCAAGCTGCCCGCGCCGACGCAGTTCCTGATCAATCTTTCCGACTTCATGAAGGGCTACTGGTGGGCGATCGGCATTGGTTCCTACGGTGCGTGGTGGGGACTTGGCAAATTCACCGCGACGCCGAATGGCCGCCGGATGCGGGACAACTTCCTCGTGCGCGCCCCGATCTTCGGCAACCTGATCCACAAGATCGCGCTGTCCCGTTTCTGTCGCACTTACGCGACGCTCATCCGCTCCGGCGTGCCGATCTTGCGCACGCTCGAGATTGTCTCGGCCGCCAGCGGCAAGGTGCAGATCGAGGATGCCTGCGACGAGATCGCCAAGCACGTGAGCCAGGGCGGACAGGTCTCCGAGGTGCTCGCCAACACGGAGTTTTTCCCACCGATGATGAAGCACATGGTCAAGGCCGGGGAATCCACCGGCAACGTCGACGGCATGATGAACAAGATCGCCGACTTCTATGACGTGGAGTGCGAGGCGACGGTCTCCGCTCTCACCTCGCTCATCGAGCCGATGCTCATCGTGTTCCTCGGCATCGTGGTCGGCGGCATCGTCATGGCGATGTTCCTCCCAATCTTCCAACTCGGCGCCGTCGCCGGCGGTCTCAATTAATCCGCGACCCGCTCGCTTCGACCTCACCTTACCCTCCGGCCCTTCTCGGCCCAGCCCTTCCGCCCCATGCCTTCCGTTCTTATCGTCGACGACTTGGTCTCCATCCACGAGATGCTGGAGGCCGTGATCGCACCCACCGGATTTGCGACGGCGTTTGCCACCGATGGCGAAAAGGCGCTCGTCCGCTACAAGGCCGACAAGTTCGACCTCGTCCTCGCGGACATCGACATGAAGCCGATGGACGGCATCACGCTGCTCAAGCAGCTCAAGGCCTACGATCCCAGCGCCGTCGTGATCATCATGACCGCATATGCCTCGACCGAGAGTGCGGTGCAGGCGCTGAAGTTCGGCGCATTTGACTACCTGCAAAAACCGTTTCGCGTCGATGAACTGATTGCCACGCTCAAGCGCGGCCTGGAGTTCCGGAAATTTCAGGCGGAGCGTGCCGCCGCGACCGCCGGCCCCGGCGCCAAAACCGCGGACATCGACAGCCGGCTGATCGGCAAGAGTCCCAAGCTCACGCGCCTCGTGGCGCAGGTGAAGAAGCTCGCGACCGTGCGCACACCCGTGCTGCTCATCGGCGAGAACGGCACCGGCAAGAGTTCCGTGGCGGAGATTCTCCACTCCGTGAGTGGCGCGCCCGAGACCTCGCTCGTGCGCATCGATTGCTCGGTGAGTTCCGAGGCCAATTTCCGCGAGGGCCTGCTCGGCCAGAATGGCGAGGGTGGCGCGTGGGTGAAGCAGGCCAAGGGCGGCACGCTCTTTCTCCAGCACCTCCACTGTCTCAGCGAGACGGTGCAAAAGGAACTCGTGAGTGTCCTGCGCAACACCGCGCACGGGTTCCGCCTGGTCTGCACGACGAACGCCGACCTGGAGAAACTGGTCGACGAGGGGAAATTTCACGACGAACTCTTCTATCGCGTCGCCTCGCTGCCGGTGCAGCTGCCGCCCATGCGCGAGCGGCTCGACGATATTCCGCTGCTCGTGAAACACTACGCGGCGCAGGCGACGAATCCGGCCTTCGACGCCAACCTCATCGAGTTTACGGATGATGCGATCGCGCTGATGGCCGCCTACCACTGGCCGGGCAATCTCACCGAACTCGGCCAGGTCGTCTCGAAAATCGCCGCGACCACCGACGCGCGCGTGATCACCTCCGCGCAACTCCCGCTGCGCCTGCGCGAACTGAAGCACTGGCCGACGCTCGCCGAATATCTCATGGGGCAGGAAAAACAATACACCGACATGGTGCTGCACGCCTGCCGCAACGACCACGCCGCGGCCGTCCGCGTCCTCGGCATCGAATTCGCGAAAACCGCGTGAGGTGATCGTGCGCCGCGTTTGCTGGGCGTAAATATCTGGGCGTGCGACCGGGCTGGGACAGCGGATGTCCCACCGCCTCGCGTATCGTGTGCGCCATGAAACCCAAATCGCACGCCACCTACGGCACCTTCCGGTTCTCGCCCGGCGTTGCCAATCGCCTGCTGAAATCTTGGTCCCACGTCGAGACGCCGTCGCTCGCTTTGCGTTTCCCGAGTGCGGCGCGGACGGCGCTGCAAACGGTGCGATTCGCGCCGTTGTCGACCGACGGACGCTGGGCGTATGAGAGTAGGGCGAGTCTTTGACTCGCCCTTTTGCGCGTGAAGTATTCGAGGGCAGGTCGGAGACGTCGCCCTACTTTCGACCGTTTTCCGCGCGCGTTCGCGCGGCGAGCCGGCATTGGTCGCCAGGCGAGGAAGGTGGGATTTTTTTCGGCGAACGCACAAGGTTCGGGTCCCAAAAATCTGAAACGCCGCTTTCCCGCTTGCCGCGCGTTTCGGCGTTCTCAACCTTCGCCGAAATCTACGTTCATGCCCAAGCGCTCTGACCTGAAGTCTATCCTCATCATCGGTGCCGGTCCCATCGTGATCGGCCAGGCCTGCGAGTTCGATTACTCGGGCACGCAGGCGTGCAAGGCGCTCCGCGAGGAGGGCTACCGCGTCATCCTCGTGAACTCCAATCCGGCCACGATCATGACGGACCCGGAGTTCGCCGACGTCACCTACATCGAGCCTCTCACGGTGGAGTTTCTGGAAAAGATCATCGCGGCCGAACGCCCCTCCGCGTTGCTCCCGACCCTCGGAGGCCAGACCGCCCTCAACCTCTCGATGGAGCTCGATCAAAAGGGCATCC
This sequence comes from Opitutaceae bacterium, assembly GCA_025352845.1. Classification (GTDB taxonomy): domain Bacteria; phylum Verrucomicrobiota; class Verrucomicrobiia; order Opitutales; family Opitutaceae; genus ER46. Next base: position 3,685 of record JANXSC010000120.1, on the reverse strand, counting down.
TCGCGAAATACGGCGTCGAGATGATCGGCGCAAAGCCCGAGGCGATCACCAAGGGCGAGGACCGCGAGATCTTCAAGCAGTGCATGATCAAGATCGGCCTCGATGTCGCGAAATCGCGCACCGTGAAAAACATGAACGAGGCGCGCGATGCGGCCGAGTTTCTCGGCGCGTTTCCGCTGATCATCCGTCCGTCGTTCACGCTCGGCGGATCAGGCGGCGGCATCGCTTACAACAAGGAAGAGTTCGAGCGCATCTGCGCCAACGGCATCGATCTCTCGCCGGTCCACGAGGTGCTCGTCGAGGAATGCCTCCTCGGCTGGAAGGAATACGAGATGGAGGTCATGCGCGACCACAAGGACCAGTGCGTGGTCATCTGTTCGATCGAGAATTTCGATCCGATGGGCGTGCACACCGGCGACTCGATCACAGTCGCGCCGACGATGACGCTTTCCGACAAGGAATACCAGACGATGCGCGACGCGTCGTTCGCCGTCATCCGCGAGATCGGCGTCGAGACGGGCGGCTCCAACATCCAGTTCTCCATCGATCCGCAAACCGGCCGCCAAGTCGTGATCGAGATGAACCCGCGCGTGTCGCGCTCCTCCGCGCTCGCGTCGAAGGCCACCGGTTTCCCCATCGCCAAGATCGCGGCCAAGCTCGCGGTCGGTTACACGCTCGACGAGCTGCGCAACGACATCACGCGCCTCACGCCCGCGAGCTTCGAACCGACGATCGACTACGTCGTGACGAAGATCCCGCGTTTCACTTTCGAGAAATTTCCCGACGCCGACACCACGCTGACCTCCGCGATGAAGTCGGTCGGCGAGGCGATGGCCATCGGCCGCACGTTCAAGGAATCGATGCAGAAATGCCTGCGCTCGCTCGAAATCGGCGCGCGCGGCTTCGGCGGCGGTGGCAAGCACGGCGGCGACGAACCCGTCGACGAAAAGACGCTCAACGCGAAACTCGGCACGCCTAACGCCGAGCGGATTTTCTTCATCCGCCACGCGTTCCGCGCCGGCTACACCGTCGAGCGCATCTTCGATCTTACGAAGATCGATCCGTGGTTCCTCACACAGCTCCACGAGATTTTTGAGATGGAGGAGGCGCTGAAGAAATGTGGCACGGGCGTCCCGCCGGTGAACATGGGCGGGACGCCCATGCCACTCCCGATCGACACGGACATGCTGCGCCGCGCGAAGCAGTTTGGTTTCTCCGACGCGCAGCTCGCGCACATTCTGAAGAGCGACCTCGCGACCGTCCGTGCAGAACGGAAGAAGCGCGGGATCAACACTACTTACCGGCTCGTCGACACGTGCGCGGCGGAGTTCGAGGCGTTCACGCCCTACTACTACTCGAGCTACGGCGACGAAAACGAAGTGCTCCCGCCGAGCGGCAAAAAGAAAATCATGATCCTCGGCGGCGGCCCCAACCGCATCGGCCAGGGCATTGAGTTCGACTACTGCTGCGTCCACGCGAGCTTCGCCCTGCGCGAGATCGGTTACGAGAGCGTGATGGTGAACTCGAATCCCGAGACTGTCTCGACCGACTACGACACCAGCGACCGCCTCTACTTCGAGCCGCTCACGCTGGAGGACGTGCTGGAGATTTATCAGCAGGAAAAATGCGACGGCGTGATCGTGCAGTTCGGCGGCCAGACGCCGCTCAACCTCGCCACCGCGTTGAAGAAAAACGGCGTGAACGTGATCGGCACCTCGCCCGAGAGCATCGAACTCGCCGAGGACCGGAAGCAATTCTCCGCGGTGCTCGACAAGACCGGCCTCAAGTCGCCCGCAAACCGCACGGCGATGAACGAGACCGACGCGCTCAAGGCCGCCCACGAGATCGGTTTCCCCGTGCTGCTCCGCCCGTCGTTCGTGCTCGGCGGCCGCGGCATGTTTATCGTTTACAGCGAGGATGAATTTAAGGCCGTCGTGCGCCAGGCGTTCGACGTGATGCCCGACAAGCCCGTGCTCATCGACAAATTTCTCGAAGACGCGATCGAGCTCGACGTTGATTGCATCAGCGACGGCGAGATGTCCGTCATCGGCGGCATGCTCGAGCACATCGAGTATGCCGGCGTCCACTCCGGCGACGCCGCGATGGTGATGCCGCCGCACACGCTCTCCGCCGACATGCTCAACACCGTGCGCCAGGCCACGCACGCGCTCGCGAAGGAACTCAAAGTGATCGGTCTGATGAACGTGCAGTTCGCGATCAAGGACAACGTGCTGTTCGTCCTCGAAGTGAACCCGCGCGCGTCGCGCACCGTGCCGTTTGTCGCCAAGGCGATCGGCGTGCCGCTCGCGAAACTTGCGGCCAAGGTAATGACGGGCGCGAAGCTCAAGGATCTCGGCTTCACCAAGGAGCTGACGCCGAAACATTGGTGCGTGAAGGAAGCCGTGTTTCCCTTCGTGCGTTTCCCCGGCGCGACCATCGCGCTCGGCCCCGAGATGCGCTCGACCGGCGAGGTCATGGGGATCGACGCAGATCTCGGCGTGGCGTTTGCGAAGGCGCAGGCCGCCGCGAAGCCGGGCCTGCCGGTGAAGGGCAACGTGTTTCTCTCCGTGAAGGACGGCGACAAGCAGCGCGCCGTCACCATCGCACGCGATCTCGAAAAACTCGGCTTCGTCATCTACTCCACGAGCGGCACCGCGAAGACGCTCGCCGATGCCGGTATCGCCGTGAAGCGCATTGCGAAGATCGCCGAGGGCCGGCCGAACACCGTGGATCTGATCAAGAACGGCCAAATCCAAATGGTGATCAACACGCCCGGCGGCATGATCCCGCGCCGCGACGAAAACGCGATTCGCTCCGCGGCGTATGCGCGCAACGTGTGCATCATGACGACGATCACGGGCGCCGCCGCCGCCGTCGAAGGCATCAAGGCCCTCAAGGAAAAGCACGTCGGCGTGCGCCCGATTCAGAAATACAAGGGCAACGTCAACGTGATCGGGTGACACGATCCCCCGCGCCTGTCATTCTGAGCGCAGCAAAGAATCCAATGGGACTTTCAAATCGGATAATCGCTATTGTTTCTCCTGCTGGATTCTTCTCTGCGTTCAGAATGACAACCAATGAAATCTGACATGCTCGCCATCCGTATTCACGAAACCGGCGGAGCGGAAAATCTCCGCGCCGAGGAGATTGCAGTTCCCTCGCCCGGTCCGGGCGAGGTGCGATTCCGCGTCGAGGCGGCGGGGCTCAACTTCATCGACACCTACAAGCGCAGCGGGCTCTATCCGATGCCGCTGCCGTTCACTGTGGGTCAGGAAGCCGCGGGCGTCGTTACCGCGATTGGCGCGGGCGTAACGGAGTTTCACGTCGGCGATCGCGTGGCGACGGTTTCGTCCAACGGTGCTTACGCGCAGGAGGCGATCGCGCCGGCGGCGCAGCTCGTGCGCGTGCCCGCGGGAGTGACTTCACAGCTCGCCGCAGCGGTGCTGCTTCAGGGCATGACGGCGCACTACCTCGCGTGCGACACCTTCGCGCTGAAGGCGGGCGATACGGCGCTCATCCACGCGGCGGCGGGTGGCACCGGATTGCTGCTCACTCAAATCGCGAAGAAACGCGGTGCGCGGGTGCTCGCGACCGTCGGCACCGACGACAAGGCCACGTTCGCGCGCGAAGCTGGGGCTGATGCCGTGTGCGTTTACTCGCGGGAAAATTTCACCGAGGCGGCGCG
>JANXSC010000137.1 GCA_025352845.1 Opitutaceae bacterium | reverse complement strand
GCCCGGCGATTCCGTTTACGCGCCCTCCTATTACAAGGGCGTCGCGAGCGCGTCCTACACTTTCAAGCTGCGGGAAGGCCGGAGTCTACAGCTCGATCTCAACGTGGACAATCTCTTCAACCGCCGCACGCCGCTCTACGGCAGCAATGGCGGCGTGATCGGCACCAACGCCACGAACCTCCGTCCCCGCACCGACATCTCTTCTCCGGCGCGGGTGACCGTCCCGGGCAATTACTCCTACCTCATTCCGCGCAACTACACGCTCTCGGCCAAATATAATTTTTGAGCAGTCCTCGAAACCTCATGAGCCTGCCCGTTTCCCGCCGTTCGTTTCTGCAACGTGCCGCGCTGCTGCCTTTCGCCGCCGCCGCGAGTTGTCCGGCCGCAACCGCTTGGGCGGCGTATTCTCCCATTGCTCGCAAAGGCGGATCGCACCTGCGCACCTCGCTCAACGCCTACTCGTTTCTCGAACTGCTCAATGCCAACCTGAAAGATTCGACGAAAGGCATGAGCCTGTTTGAGGTCTGCGATTTTTGCGCCGAGGAAGGTTACGATGCCGTGGATCTCACCGGATATTTTTTCCCGGGATATCCCAAGGCGCCGGAGGACAGTTACCTTTTCCGCCTCAAGCGCCATGCGTTCGGGCTCGGCCTCGCGATCAGCGGCACGGGCGTGCGCAATGACTTCACGGCGGCCGCCCCGGCGGTGCGAGCCGAGGGTGTGCAGCGACTGAAGGACTGGATCGAGGTTGCGGCGAAGCTCGGCGCGCCGACGGTCCGCGCGTTTGCGGACTCGCAGCAGCCGTTCAAGAATTGGCAACAGGCCGCGGGCAACGCACCGCGCGAAAAGGTGGAGGCGTGGATGGCGGATGCGTTGCGCGAGGCGGCTGAACACGGGCGAAAGTTTGGGGTGATTGTCGCGGTGCAAAACCACGGCGACTTCATCAACACGGGTGCGGAGCATCTGAGTCTTTTGAAGCGGGTGGACCACGAGTATTGCGCGGCGCTCGTCGACACCGGGAAATATCTCACGGATGATCCGTATGCCGACATCGCGGTGATGGCGCCCTACGCGGTGAACTGGCAGATCAAGGAAACGACGCGAAGCACGGTCAATTCGCCGCGCGTGGACATGAAGAAACTGATCACGATCATCCGCCAGTCGGGCTACCGCGGTTACATCCCGATCGAGACGCTCTCAATGGGGCGGAAGGATTACGACGCCCGCGCCGAGGTGAAGAAGCTGATGGCGGAGGTGCGAGCGGCGCTGGCGGCGACGGAGAGTGTGGTGCCAGCCGCGCGAGCGAAGTAATACCAACGGCTCGTATGTTTCAGACTTTTGTCATCGCGAGGTGCACCCAGCGCGCCGTGGCGATCTAGCTGGATTGCTTCGTCGCTCCGCCCCTCGCAATGACAGCCAGAGTTCAACAGCCGTTGGTATTACCGCAATCGGTCAACTCTTCCGCCAGATCTTCACGTCGTCGACGACGGCGTTGCGGGGGACGGCGAGGCGGAGCATCTTTTTCGTAGGATGCGCGATGCCGGGGGACTTGAGCGTGCCCATGAGCTGGCCGTCGACGGTGACGGTGAGTTCGTCGCCGGAGATTTTCACGAGGAGGTCGTGCCACTCGCCGACGGTGAGGGTGGCGGGGATTTTTTTATCTTTACCGACGAGGGCCTGTTGCTGGTCGGCGGTGAGTTTTTGTTTCGCCTGGCGCGCGGTCTGGATGTCGAGGCGCATGCCGCCGGTGGCGAGATCCTGGAGAAGAACTTGTTTCGGGCTGACGCGCGCGGCGAAGAGGTGGCCGGCGTGACGCGATCTGGCTGGGCTATTTTGGGGCGAGTGATTTTTCCTTTCGTTCTTCGAGGGTTTTTGTTCCGGGCACGGCGATCTTGCGGGTTTCCAAACCCGAAAGAACCGTCAGGACGAAATTCCCCTTCTTGTCGAGCGGGCCGTCCAACACCTTCATGATCTCCGGCCGGGTGAGGTCGTTCACGGTCTTGCCATTGAATGCATGAATGACCATGTGCTCGCGCACGCCGGCCTTGAAGGCGGCCGAATCGGGCACGACCTTCGCCACCTGGACGAACAGGGTTCGCTCTACTTTTTTCCGGTCTTTGAACCAAAACAGCCGGACGTCGATGCACGGTGTCGCGACGACGAACGGTTTCATCACGATGGGATCGTCGTTCGCGATTTGCGCGGGCAGCGGCCAACCCACCGCAGCGAGCGCAAGCGCCGCGACCATAAGACTGGCGGCGTTGGTCGAACGTTTGCCCACGCGCCGAATTCAGGGGATCTCGTAGACTTCGATCAACGCTACGCCCGTTGATCCGCCGGCACCGCTGACCTGCGCCGTGTAGCTGCCTGGCGGCAGTGTCACGAGCAGGACGGCGTCCTTGCTGGCGGGATTGGAGAGGGAAAAGGCGCCGACGGAGCTTCCGAGCGAGACGGCCTGCGGGTCGCCGCCCCAATCGTCGTTTTCGCGCAGGACGGTGGTGCCCGAGAACAGTTGAATCTTTGGATCATTCAACACACCGCCGACTCCGAACACGCCTAGCTCCGGGCCGATGGCGCGAATCAGCACGGTGCGCGCGGTCGCGCCGCCGATGTTGAAGCCCGCGATGAGAATGTCGGCTCCGGTTCCCACTTGGGTGCGGGCGGAGACGTTGACCAGTCGCGGCGTGCCGGTGCCGAGTGGCGGAACCGAGGCATCGTAGATTTCAGCGAGCGCCACGCCGGTGCCATTGTTTTTCCCGGTGATCTGCACCGAGTAGGAGCCGACGGCCGGTGAAGTGACGAGCGCGGCGTCGAGGCTCGTCGGTGCGGTAAAACCAAATGCACCCAATCGCGACGCGCTGGCGGCTACCTGCGCGTCGCCGGCCCAATTGTCGTTTGTCGCGACCGCGGTCGGACCTTGGAAGACCGTGGCCACCGGATCGGCGAGCACGCCGGTCAGACCGAATTGGGTCAACGACGGGCCGACGCCGCGGATGAGCAACGGCTTCGTGCTTATGGCACCCGCGCCGCCGACTGCGAAACCGACGATGAGCGTTTGCGCGCCGGTGCCGGCGTTGCTGCGAATCGCGAGATTGGTCAGGCGACCCGAATCGGGATTGGTTGCGAACGAGAGTATCGCCGGTGTGCTGTTGGTGGTTCCGGCGGAATTGCTGGCGAGAAAAATGTAGGAGCCGGCGACGACATTCGCCCCGGACAAAACCAGCGTGGAACCGGAGGAGTTGGGGAGCAGCGTGCCATCGCGGCGCCACGACGTGCCGGTCGTGCCTGTCGCCGCAGCGTAGAGCACGACCGTGCTGCCCGGCGATACGGTGAGGGACGCAGGATGCGCTGCGATGACCGGCGGGCCGGTGACAGTGAGGTTGGCTGCCGCACTGGTCGTCGATCCCGCGGCAATCGTCGCTATCACTATGTAGCTGCCGGCATCACCCGGCTGGACGCTGGGAAAAGTGAGAGTGGTGTTTGTCGCACCGGCGATGGGAACCCCGCTCTTCTGCCATTGGTAGGTGACTCCGGCGGGATTGCCCACCGCAGCGGTAAGCGTGACGGAGCTTCCGGCTGCGGCGGTCGTGTTTTGTGGCTGGGTGAAAAAAGCCGGTGGACCGCTGACCCCAAAATATTGCACTCTCGTGTAACTGTAGCTCGCCGACACGGTGTAGCCCGGCGCAGAGTTCGAATCAGTTGTGACGATGCGCGTAGCGTCCATTTCCATGCGATAGAGCCCGCCAGCGACAAGCGTATTGGGCGGAATTGCCAGCGTAACCTGACTTTGATTCAGATCGCCGCTGTTGCTGGCGCTCAAATTGACGGGCGCGCCAGCTCCGATATTGGTCAGTCGGATTGAAAGACGTGACGAACCGGCGAGGAAGTTTTGGGTGAAATTGATTCGGAGTCCCGCGAGCGCAACACGATCAAGGATGAACGATCCATTATTTGCGATCGGCGGTGTAAAGCTACCACTGCCAAAAAGGTAAGTAGGAAAGGGCATCGCGGGAAAAAGATCTCCATCGAAAGGCACGGTTATGTTTCTGCCCCCGAAGGCGAAGGCGTAGGCACCGTTCGGGAAAGCGGAAGTCAGAGCCGCCTGAGTGTTGAACGAGCGTTCAAGCTGCCATTTGCCTTCTGCTGAACTGAAGCTCAACAACTCCGTGCCGCCGTTGTTTGGCCGCGCAACAGAGATTGGGCCGGATGGTGTGGTCTCGTTTCCTGAAATGGCTGCTGAGAAGAGGTAGGTGGCCCCATTCGCACCGGGGCGAATCTCGACCGACCTGATTTCCTTGTTCAGCGTCGCGGCCGTTTGCGCCCGCGCATCACTGCCACCCACGGCGACCGCGAACAGCATTACGCCCAGACACCAGACACCAGACACCAGACACCAGACACCAGACACCAGACACCAGACACCAGACACGCCGGCTTTATTGAGATCATGTTTTGTAGGGGCAGAGCGCTCCGGGGTGAAGCGCATGGCCGCGACACAGGCAGGCCGCAGGACTTGGCTCAAGGGCGAATTGTTTTCCCCACGCAAAGATCGCAGAGGTCGCAAAGGATAATACCAAGGGTCCTTCGGTTTTGGACTCTTGGTTTGTTGTAGAACCGGCCGCTGGCTGGTTGAGCCCGGCCAGCGGCCGGGCCAGTCCAGAAGCAAGCGGGACGTTGGCATTGGACCGAAAAGTCCTTTGCGCCCTTTGTGTCCTTGGCGTGAGGCATCGGCTCGAGCGCGACGAGACTGCGGCTAACGCTCATCGTAGATCGCGTCGTCGGGATTGTCCCAAAAACCGAACGCCGACTCGGCGTTTTTGAGGGAGGCGAGATCGTCGGGAGAAATTTTCAACTTCGCCGGCAGGTCGTGCAGCAGTTGAATTTGCTGGCGCACGTCGAGGCGCTCGATGGCCGCTTCGATTTTTTGAACGCTACTCATGGCTTCAGTTCATACCGATTGTGCGAGTGGAGGCAAGGCGACGCTCGCGCAGACACACGAGGCTCACGGGAGGGACGGTGAGAATGTGGAGGCGAACGATGCAACGATGCCGGCGCGTCACAGCCGCACGCGACGCAACCGGAGGGCGTTCAGGATGACGCTGACGGAACTCAGGCTCATCGCCGCGCCCGCGAGCATCGGGTTGAGCAGGAGGCCGAAGAACGGGTAGAGCACGCCCGCGGCGACGGGCACGCCGAGCGCGTTGTAGAAAAAGGCGAAGAAAAGATTCTGCCGGATGTTTCTCGTCGTGGCGCGGCTGAGATGGACGGCGCGCACGAGCGCCTGTAGATCGCCATTCAAGAGCGTGAGGCCGGCGCTCTCGATGGCGACATCGGTGCCGGTGCCCATCGCGATGCCGACGTCGGCCTCGGCCAGCGCCGGGGCGTCGTTCACACCATCGCCGGCCATCGCGACGCGCTCGCCTTTGGCTTTCAACGCGAGCACGAGTTCGCGCTTGGCCTTCGGTTCGACGCCGGCGCGCACCTCGTCGATGGCGAGTTTTTTTGCGACGACCTCGGCGGTCTGGGCGTTGTCGCCCGTCGCCATGATCACGCGGATGCCGAGGCGGTGCAGTTCCTCGATCGCTTTCGGCGTCGTGGCTTTGATGGGATCGGCGACGCCGAGGAGCGCGAGCATCCGATCATTGCCGGCGACGAAAATCACGGTCTGGCCCTGCTCGCGGAGTTTCGTCGCCTCGGCGTTCCACTCTGGAGAAACACTGACGCCACTCGCGGCGAGCCAGTCTTCTTTGCCGATGCGGATCGTTTGTCCGCTGATCAGACCGGACACGCCATTGCCGGGAATGGATTCGAAATTGGCGACATCGCGCAGGGCGATGCTTCGTTCTTCGGCGGCTTTGGTGACCGCGCGCGCCAATGGATGCTCGCTGCGGTTTTCGAGCGACGCGGCCAGCGCCAGCGTCTCGGCTTCGTTGCCACCGGCGCCGGTCCAGATGTTCACGACCTTCGGCTTGCCCTCGGTGAGCGTGCCGGTCTTGTCCACAATGACCGTCGTGATTTTGCCGAGCGCTTCGAGGGCGGCGGCGTTTTTCACCAGGACGCCGGCCTGCGCGCCGCGACCAACCGCGACCATGATGGAAATCGGCGTGGCGAGGCCGAGCGCGCAGGGACAGGCGATAATGAGCACGGCGATGGCGTTCACCATGCCGTGGAGGTAGCTCGGCTCCGGTCCGAAGTAAGCCCACGCGACAAACGTGAGCGCCGCGACGGCAAGCACGGTCGGGGTGAAAATCGCGGCGACTTTGTCGGCGAGGCGTTGAATCGGCGCGCGACTGCGCTGCGCCTCGGCGACAAGGTGGACGATCTGCGAGAGCACCGTGTCGGCACCGACGCGCTCGGCGCGCAGCAGAAAACTGCCCGTGCCGTTGATCGTGCCGCCGGTGATTTTATCGTGGAGGCTTTTTTCCACGGGCAGCGATTCGCCGGTGATCATCGACTCGTCGAGGGAGCTGTGGCCTTCGGTGATGACGCCGTCCACCGGCGCTTTTTCGCCGGGTCGCACGCGGAGGATGTCGCCGACCTTCACGTCGTCCGCGGGGATTTCTTCCTCGTTTCCGTCGCGCACACGGCGGGCCGTCTTGGGCGCCTGGTCGAGCAGGGCTTTCAACGCGAGGCCCGTGCGGCTGCGCGCGCGGAGTTCCAGCACCTGGCCGAGGAGCACGAGCACGGTGATGACGGCCGCCGCCTCGAAATACACCGGCACCGCACCATGTTGGAGGTAGGACGCGGGAAATTTGTCGCGCAGGAAAAAGGCCGCGACGCTGTAGCACCACGCGGTGCCAACACCAATCGCGATCAGCGTGAACATATTCAGGTTCCACGTCCGCACGGAATTCCACCCGCGGACGAGGAGCGGCCAACCCGCCCACCAAACGACTGGGGTGCTGAGGGCGAATTGAATCCATTGTGAAGCGACGGGCGTGATGACGCCGTGCAGAAACATCTCGCCCATCGCGAGCACGAGCACGGGCGCGGCGAGCGCGAGCCCGATCCAGAAGCGCCGCGTCATGTCGTGCAGTTCGTGATTTTCCTCATCGCCCGCGGACACGCCCTTGGGTTCCAGCGCCATGCCGCAGATGGGGCAGTTGCCCGGATGATCCTGCTCGATCTGCGGGTGCATCGGGCAGGTGTAGATCGTTTTGCCGCGCGTCGCAGCGACGGCGGGATTGCGCTCGAGCGCCATGCCGCACTTCGGGCAGGCGCCGGGTTTGTCTGACATGACGCCCTCGCACATCGGGCAAAAATAGGCGGCGGTGGAGGAGGGCTTGACTGCCGCATGTCCGGCGTGGTGTTGACAGGAATGTCCATTGGTGTGCTTTGCGGCACCATGATCGAGCGGGGCGTTAGTGTGGTCGTGAGGATCTTTTTTCATAAGGCGATGGCGGAAATTCATACCCGGCAGACGGAGCGGAGAAAGATTGGAGTCAACTGGCCAAAGTGCGAGCTGCGCGGACCTCGCCAGCAGGCGGCACCAGTCAGTGATGTTTGTAGAAGCCGCCGCCCTTGATGTCGTTCCATGCGGTCGTTTGATGGCAGAGGAAGCACTGGCTGACATCGGCCTTCTCCATGTGGGCGACCGTCATCGACACCATTTTGAAGTGCATCATGTAGTGGCTGGGCGGAGCCTGGTGGCATTGGGCGCAGGACTGCGAGGCGGGCGAGGGGTGGCGGAATTCCGGGATGGTCCACTTCGCGGTGGCGTGGCATTGAGCGCAGTCGGCACCGAGGAGACCGGCGTGCCGGTCTTTGGTCAGATGGCACGTCGCGCAGTTGAGCTGCGCCTCTTCGCGCTGCAGTTGCGGCGTGACCGAAGACGGGGCGCCGCGTGTGCCGCTCGTGAGCCAGGCGACGAAGTCGGCGCTCGTTTTTTCCTGCGGGACTGCTGCGCGCCGCATTTGTCGCAGGCCGATCTGCGCGAGGGCGACGTGGTCCATTTTTGTCGTGCTCGGAATGCGGCCTTGATGCTCAAGGTGGCAGGCGATGCAGGAAGCGATGTCGGCGTGAAACGCGCTCGGCTGGCGTTGGAGAACCGCGAGGTTATCCGCGTGACAGACGATGCAGTTTTTCGCCTCGACAGCTTTCAGCGGCGTGTGGCAGGCCGCGCAGTTGTTTCCGAGGAAAGCGTGCGGCTGAGACAAATCGCCGGGACGGATCGCGCGCCGGACCACGGTCTGCGCGCGGGGGAAGTGCAGCACGCTGAGCGTCGCTGCGGCGACTGCCGCCACGATGAGCGCAAATGAGAGGATGACTCTGCTCATCGCAGCCACCTCAGCCCGAAATATATGCCGGCTGCAATGTGCGCGGTGAGCAGCGCGTAGAATGCCACCGAAACCACGATGTGGATATTTAGCGCCCACGAAAACCAGCGCCGCAGCAGCTCATCGGTGCGGATCGAGTATTCGAGGTCGGCGACACCTTGCGCCAGCGTCGTCACGCGGCCCGCCGAGTTGCCGGGAGGAGAGTCCAGACCAAATGAGCCCAAGCCCGCGGTCAGCGGTGGCAGTTTCGGGAGACCCTTTTTCTCAGCGGCAGATTTCTCCATCACGCCCCACGCACTGTCGAGGTCACCCCGCGCGGTCTGCAGCAGCAGAAGCTTGTCCTTGAGATCGAGGTTAACGAAGGGCGTGAGATAGCGCAGAACGATCCCGCTTACGACGACGAGCAGCATCGTCGCGGTGAGCGCAATGCCGAGCGGGCTGACATATTTGTGTCCCGTGTGGATCAGTGCGAGCAGCGCCCCGATGATTCCCGTGTAGATGTGAATCGACAGCCACGTTTGCAAGGAGATGTATCTGGCGATGCGCTCCTTGAGAAAGGAAATGCGCTTCACCAGGACGTAGGCGAGCGGGAGGAGCATCAGCACCGCTCCCGCGATGCCGAACACTGCGCCGAGGCCGCTCCCGGCGAAGCGCGGCGAGACGTGCAAAAGAAAACCGAGCCAGGCAAACACCAGCACGACGAAAACGCTGATGACGACGGCGCGTTCGCGATTTTTCATCGCTAGGCCTCCACCACGACTTCGGTTTTCGGCTTCGCCTGGCAGGCGAGGATGATGCCGTGGGCCTTGTCGTCCTCGTCGAGCGCATCCTGCACCTCCTGATCGACCTCGCCGGCGGTCATCTTCACTTTGCACAGCCCGCAGGTTCCCACGCGGCAGGAATACTGGATTCCGATCCCGAGTTCCTCGGAGAGTTCGAGGATCGTCTGTTCGGCGCGACTCTTGGCGGATTTGTGATTGTTCGAAAACGTGACCAGCGGTCCTGTGGCGGAGGCGCGTGGTTTCGCCGAAGTTCCGGCGGCGGACGGAGGAGCCTTCACCGCTCCGAACGCCTCGGTCTTCAAGTTTTCCGGTGTGACGCCGATCTCCGTGAGAAGCACCTTGATCGCATCCATCATCGTCGGCGGCCCGCAAAGTTGCACTCGCCGTGTAGGGAGGTCCGGGACCGATTGGAGGAGAAACTCCTTCGTGATGCGGCCGCGTGGTCCTTTCCAGTCCGGCGTCGGCTTCGACATCGTGATCGCGACGTGCAACTTCGGATTGCGAAGCGCCAGCGCCGCGATGACGTCTTTGAAAATTAAATCGGTCGGAGCGCGACAGCCGTAGATAAAAAAAATCTCGCCGGACCAGGTCTGCTCCGTGAGATACCGCGCGATACTCATCATCGGCGTGATGCCGACGCCGGCCCCGATGAGGACAACGCTATCCGCCTCCGCACCCGTGAAGGTGAACTTGCCGACCGGCCCGCTCGCTTCGAGTTCGTCCCCGACCTTGATCAGATCGACGATGTGGCGCGAGACCGCGCCGCGATCCTCGCGCTTCACGGTCAGATCGACGTAGCTGCGCTCGTTGGGCGACGAGGAGATGGAATACGATCGGTTCATCCTCGCGCCGCCGATGCCGAAGGCGACGTTGAGGAATTGACCGGGCGTAAAGGTGAACGGCAAATCCCCGGCGGCGGGAGCATGAAGGCGAAACGTCCGCACGGCGGGCGTTTCGTCGACGATGCTCCCGACGCGTAGCTGACCACCCCACTTCGATGATAACGGCGTCGCTCCGTTCGGATGCGACGCCGGAGCAGCAGGGGACGGCGGTTTCGGAGGTTGAGTCGGTGCCGCTATCTTTCCGGCAGGAGTAGCCGGCGGGTCTGGCGACTTGTCCGGTGAAGCCGGCGGCGCTGGCGCTTTGTCGCCTGCGGGCGGTGCCGTTGTTGCGGCTTTAGGCTTGGCTGACGGTGACGGCGCGCCTTCGACGGGGGAAGCTTTTCCTCCGGGCGGTGCGGATGGCCCTGGAGCGCCGCCCAGCGGAGGTGACGACCCCGGTGGCGGTGACCCTGCGCCGGGCTCGATTCGCCCGAACAAGGCGGCGGCACGGCGCATCTTGAAGAAATACATCAAGAGCATCGCGAACGCGAAGATGACGAGCAGTGCCATCGTGAAGAGATGCAAGACCGAGAGACCGCGACTGCCGTGGAGTTCGTCACTTGAGACGGGAGCGGTGAGGCGCAGCTCGCGTTTGAACCACGCCAGAGCGACATCGCGCGGTGCGCGGCCCTCCGCCAGCGCACGGCGCGCCGCAATGCCGCTTTCAAGCTGCGCTGTGCCTTCACGCAAACGTGTCGTCGCCTCGTGCATCGCGGCATAGTCGCCGGACCGCGTGCCCGCGTTGAGGGCGTCCAGCGCTTGACCCATCAGCGTCGTGCCTGCGTGCATCCGCTCGGCCGCCGCATGCTCAACCTCCATCCGTTTTTCCGGCGTGAGTTCCGGCAAGGCCATGAGCGTGGGATAAAGCTGCTTCGGCGGCGGCTTGCCCATCATGCCCTTCATCATTTCGCCCATGCCTTCCATCATCCCGCCTGCACCGGCAGGCGGTCCCGCCCCTGCGGGTGGTCCCATGCCGACCATTCCCGGTGCGCCGGCGGTGGCGGGCATCGCACCGGCGCTCGCAGCCGGCGCAGCGCCCGGATGATGGCTCGCGTGTTCCTCGGGCGACTGTGCCATTGCAGTCCCGGTTGGGAGCATGATGCACGCGGCGACTGCACACCACGCGGCGCAGAAACGCAAACCGACCGCTTTGTCTTTGCCTGTGCTCACGACGATCCCCCTAACGCCGCCTCCTTCATAATTTTGACGATCGCGTTCTCCACTTCCTGCGCGACCCCTTCCAATTGCGGCGTGTTGAACATCGCCAGCATTGTAGTTGGCTTTAACGTCGCCAAGACGGTTTTACCGCCCTCTTCGAAAATCGAAATGCGGCAGGGCAGTGCGGTCGAGACGCTCATGTTTTCATCGAGGACCTTCTTGGCCTGTTGCGGCTGGCAGACCTCGAAGATCAGGCATTCATGAGCGAAATCCACCCCCTTCTTTACCATCGTTTCTTGGAGGTTGTGAACCTGCATGACGCCAAAGTGATTCGCCACGACGGCAGCCTGCAAGGCAGCCGCAGCCTCGCGCACGGTTTTCTCAGTGGGTAATTTGATCAGCATAGATTTTCTTTTTTGTTGGTTAACATTTTACTTCGTAGCAGCGCCGAGCACTGAATTATTTTTTGGACAGCTTGTTGATAACGACGACTAGCAGGACCACCGCGAGAATGCCGACCACCGTCCAGACCCACCTTCCTCCGCCAGCCCATCCACCCATCCATCCGTCAGTTTGGTTCATCATAAAGACCTTTCAATTGGGTTGCGACCAGCCCACCACCGGGCAATCCAGAACGTGAGCGGAGGCAACAGTGTCATTTGCAGAAGCGGCCAGAGACCCGCTCGAAGCCAAGGCACCATCGGCATACTGTCCATGTAAGACCAACTCCCGGCGGCCAGCGCCGCGTGTTCCACCAGAGCCGCCGAAACCAGTCCCAAAAGAGCCGCCGTGGCATAAATGTGCCACCGGCCGCGCAAGCCCCAGCCCGGATCGCCTGCGGCCAGCGCGCTCACCGCGTAAATGCCGAGGATGATTCCCACGTCGCCCGCCGCCGCCGCCGTGCAACGACCGAGCGTGCTTGTCCAAGCATGTCCTGCCATTTCGCCGTAAGTGACCATCTGCGCCATTTCCCAGATTTCATTCAGAGCGAAACCCATCAACACCGTGGCCGCAGAGAACCGTCCTAACCGCCGCCAAGGCAGGCTGGAATTTGTGCCGGATGTGCGGTCTCCGGCGTTTCCAGCCCGGTTGGCGTGGAGATCGCGCTGCGGGGCGTTGTGGTCCTCAGCTATCATTTCTGTTCTTTTTGATGTTTTTTGAGGGCGTCCCCGATTTGTCGTCCATGCCCTTCATCATCGGGCACTGCGCCATGGATTTGATAAGCGTCCATCGCTCACGCTCGTGCCGGCACGGGCGCGGCAACCGGAGCATCCGTTTTCGGCGCATTTTTCGGCGCGACGCTCTTGATTCCGGCCAGCTTGGTGCGCTTCAGCATCAGCGCATTGATCGCCACAACGAGCGTGCTGCCCGACATTGACAGGGCGGCGACCTCGGGACTCAGCACGAAAGGATACAGGACGCCGGCGGCGAGCGGGAACGCGATCACGTTGTAGCCCACCGCCCACCAGAGATTCTGATGCATCTTTCGCAACGTGGCGCGCGACAGCTCAATCGCGCTGACGATGTCATACGGGTCGCTCTTCATCAGCACCACATCGGCGCTTTCCATCGCAACGTCGGTGCCGGCACCGATGGCAAAACCCACATCGGCCTGAGTCAGCGCTGGAGCGTCGTTCACCCCGTCACCCACCATGCCGACCTTCTTCCCCGCAGCCTGCAGCGCCTTCACCTTTTCAGCCTTCTGGCCCGGCAGCACGTCGGCCAACACCGTGTCGATGCCAAGGTCCGCGGCGATGCGTTTGGCTGTGGCCGCGTTGTCTCCGGTCAGCATCACGACTTCGATTTTATGTTCGCGCAGCTTTGCCACCGCCGCCTTCGAATAATTCTGGTCCCACGTGTGAACCATCACCTCGCCGGTGTCGGCGTTGGCCACGACTTCGGCTTTCGCTTGGCTATTTTTTAACTGAACAACGTCACCTTCATTCGGACCTACCTTCGTCGCGGAGCAGGACTGCAAGGTCATCATCGAGAGGAGCAGTCCGATTCCCACGGTGGCCCCAGTTAGGGCTCTCAACACGGCTGGCGCGATGGGCGCGGCGCAGGACAATTCGACTGATTTTGTTTTCATAATTTTGTTTCGGTGACGCTTTTTTCAGGTCGCTTTCATGCTACCGACCAAAGGAGCGACCGACGCCCGCGGTGCAGCCGCTTTCGGCGAATTTTCGGTGCTGCGCTCTGCCACCGCAAACTAAGTGGCGAGCGCGACACAATGGACGCAGTGGTCGGCGGGCATTTTTCAGACCTCCAGCACGCGGTTCATCGTGCCGAAGTCGTTCGCGCAAAATTTCGGGCAGCCGTGATGTTCGCCCTCGCAGCCAGGCTCGCAGCACCATTGGCCATCGACTACGAACTTGAATTCCTGATGGCCGGGCGAGAGTCGCACGGTCGTTTGCCAAAGCCCATCCGCTTGGCGCTTGAGGGGCACCGCATCGGCGCGCCAATCGTTGAACGTGCCCGCGACAAAAATCGCTTTGGCGTCCGGCGCGCGGCACGAGAAAGTTATTGGCCGGGCAGCTTCGCGCTCAATCTTGTTTCCTTGGCTGGATTTGCTCATGGAGTATTTTGTTTCGGGTTGTCTTACGGGTGCGCAACCCCCGCGTCGGGACCACGTCCCATTATACTGTCGCGATGCTCAAGTGTGGGTGCGGGCCGCGCCAAGGACGGCGACGCCCACCCGCAGTGAGGACGGGGTTACTTCATTTTCATCAGTGGCATCGCACCGCTGCCGGGCTTCGTCGAGGAGCAAAACATGGCGTCGTCACCGCACTTTGAGCAGACGTGCTTGACCTCCTCGTTCTTTCCTTCGCCTTTGCCGGTGCCGACGACTTCGGCCGTGCCGCCGCACTCCGCACACGAGGTTTTTTCACCAATGGTCATCATTTTGACGTGAGCCTTGTCGGTGCCCACCTTTTGCACCATGATGGTTTTGCACTTACTACAGGGCCTCGACATCGAGTCGCCGGGCTTTAGCGCGTCTGCCTCCGCCTGGGTTTTGATGTGGTTCATCATGCTCATCGGGGCTTGAGCCCCCGGCATTGCGCCAGAGGGCATTTTTCCCATTTTGGGATCATGCTCCGCCGCGCGGGCCGCATCGGGAAAATACGCCGCCAGAGTCACGGCGAGCGCGAGTCCCGAACCGAAGCTGATTCTACTGACGAGGGTGTTGGTCGTTTTCATATCCGGATCTTTTTCAGTTTGGTATCTGCACTACCTTCAATGGTGCGGTGTGCCGCAGCCGGTCACGCCGAGGACGGTGACGGCGAGCGCCAGCGACAGCAGGGCTGGCTTCAGCCAATTCGATTGGTGGATCACGATAATTTTATTCAGGAGGTTGTTTTTTGTTTTCATAACGGGGCCTTTCGTTCTCTCGCGTTTTGATTGGATTCGTTGCTGAGCGAACGAAGGGTTCGCAAATTCGATTTTTGCCGCTGCGGCTGGCCTCGTAACAGTGCGAGTGCCGGGCTATTTCTTGAGCAGCTTGGTGATCACGACGACGAGCAGGACCACCACCAGGGTGCCGATCACCGTCCAAACCCACATCCCTCCGCCCATCCATCCACCCATCCATCCGTCATTTTGGTGCATCATAAAGAAGTGAGTTGGTTAATGTGCCGCTCCGCTGAACTGCTTCCGGGCGTGATCCAGTTTGGCCTGCGTAGATTCATTGTGTATTTTGCCTTTGGCGACCGTTGGCCGGTCGCTGTCCGCTCACATGCCTTTCATCGGGGCCATCGCAGCGGCCGGGGCTGTCGTGTTCGCTGCGGGCATCGCGGGAGCCGGCGACGCGAAACCGGTGAGGATCTTGCGCTGCTCATCGGTGAGAATCTTGCTGGCGTCGCCGACGGCGCGGACGAAAGCCAGACGTGAATCGCCCGTGAGCTTTTCGGTTTGGCGAACCTTCGCTTCGATCTTGGCCGAGTCCGGCTGATCCGATGCGGTCAAGGTCCAGAGTTCCTGCTCGGCTTGCTCGATAGCGCGATCAGCGGTGCTCTTCGCGAGTAGCGCCTGCTCCTTCGCTTTGTTGAGCGCGGCCGTCTGTTCAGTCGAAAGGGCGATGTGCTGCGGATGGTCGAGAAAAAAGTCGGTCGCGCCGATGTGGTAGAGATGTGAGGCGCCGGGGAAACCAGGGAGCGCGGATTGCGGCATGGCACCGGGAGCGCCGCCGCCCATCGGGGCCATGCCCATCATGCCGGCCATTTCCATCTTATCCATCTGCATCATCGCCATGCCGCCGGCGGGTATCGCCGCCATGGGAGCCGCTGCCGGCATGGAACCGCCGGGCATCGGCATCATTTTGTCCATCATGCCCATCATCATGCCCATCATCGCCATCATCCCTCCAGACGAAGGCGCAGCGGGTGGGCTCATGCTTGCCATCGCGGGAGCCGGCATGGCGGCGGCGCTCATGCTGGGAGACTTCATCTTTTCCATGCCCATGCTCATCGGCGGATTTGCGGTGGGCGCGGCTGCCGGCATTCCCGCCATCGCCGCACCCGCGGGAGCGGGGGCCATCGCCGGTGCGTTTTTGGCGAGCGTCGCTTCGAGTTGAGCGACTTTCACCTGGAGTTCGGAAACTTGCCGGGAAAGCGCGGGGTCTGCCATTCCCATGTTGGCAGGTGCGGGTGAGTCAGGAGGCATCGTGCCAGCGGCGACGTGTGCGGCGTGAACCGCCGGGTCGACCGGTGGCGTAGCGGCTTGGAGTGCGCTGGCAAAAATGCCGGTGAAGAACAGCGCGGCAAACGCCGCTTTGGATAGAGGAAGAGACAGGGTGGTTTTCATTTCGATTTGGACCGGCCGTTATTTTTGCTTTTCCCGATCGGCTGGTGGTTCGAGGAAGTTCCCGAAGATCGCACAGCGGCAGAATCGGAAGTGGCGACGATGGTCATTTCCCCGCCGCAGCTCGACATGACGCCCGTTGCGAAACCCAGCACCATGCGCTCACGACCCACGCGCGCTTCCAGCCGGCAGCGTTCGAACCAAGCGTAGCAGCCGCGATAGTCCTGCAAGACCTCCATCCCCCCGCGCACAATCTGGAGGGTCACGGACTGCGCCTGGTAGCGTCGCGTGTCGCCACGCTCGCTGGTAATCGCAATATCGACCGCACTCTCGTCTGAGAGAACCCTCGCGGTGTGGCCTGGCTGGTCGGAGGTCTCGAACGCGGCAGGTTTCACGCCGTTATTATGCCTGAACCGGCCGCTCACCCGCTACGCATTCACTCGAATAAACTGCGCACTTTATGCGGCATGGCCCAGCGACGCCCGATAGGCCCGCGGGGACATGCCGGCGATCCGGTGAAACGAACGGTTGAATTGCGAGAGCGATTGAAACCCGACCTCAAATGCCGCCTCGCTAATCCGAAATTTCGGATTTTGCAGCATAGTCCTTGCCTCGCCGACCCGCCGCCGGGCGACGTAGTCGACGAAGTTGAAGCCGGTGTCTTTTTTGAATTGGGTGCCGAAATATCCGACACTGACGTTGACCTGCCGCGCGACTGCCCCGAGCGAAAGCTCCTCGCGAAAGTCCGCGTCGATGATTTGGCGGGCGCGGGAAACAGCCGGCGTCTCGGGTGCGGATTGGCGCAGGGCGAGCTGACTGCCACAGGCCCCGAGCTGATCCGCGAAAATCGCCAGGAGGCGGACCATGGATTCATACTGCTCCGGCACGAGCACCCGCGCGGCATGGTAGTCGTCGTCAAATTTTTTCAGGTCGATCGGCGTGCCCAGCCGCAACAGCTCGCGGGCCACCTCGTCGCACTGCCGCCGGTTGGGGGTTTCGACGAGAACTCCGCCGGTCTGAATGAAGGCGACGAGCCTTTCGCCCACGCGCACGGGCACGGCGGTCTCACACAAGCCGGCCAGGCATTTTAAGGTCTTCGGTTGCAGCTTCGCCTCCTCCTCCAATCGCTGTTGCAGCGCAAAGCAGGCGGTGCAGGCGCGGCTGGTCCGCGCCAGCCGGGCGCAGAACGATCCCGGGCCAGCGGGTTTTCCTGGGGGAGAGCGCACGCTCTTTCCTCCGCCGGCGGATGCATCGAGAGCGGCAGCCCCGTCGCTTTTTCAAAGGCCGGTTTGAATTCGCCGAACATCGCTGACTCCGAGAGGGCCGAGTAGAGCCGGCCTCGGGGTTCGCGCAACGTGGATAGATACATGATCATCCATGATGGCTTGCTTCCAGTTCCTCCGCGATGGGGTGAAGGCCCACTCTCGCGCGGGGAGTCAACCCCGCGTCGCGTGAAAATTCCGCCGTGCAGTTCCTAGAAACGAAGATACAGGCCGCCACCCCAGCCGAACTCCGAGTGCCAGCGACCGACGACGGAGAATTGTTTGCCGAGGATGTATTCCACGCCGGCAGAGCCTTCCCATTTCCGCCGTGTGTCGTATTCGCCGGTGCCAAAGATTTCAACGCGATCAGTCAGCCGGAAACGCCGCGTGAGGTCGATGCGGAGGTCGCCCTTGGAGTCCACCCACGACGTGGACTGGAACATGAGCGGGAGCAAATAGCGGACGCCGAGAATGCCGCGATTACTCTCTCGATCAACGGCCGCCCCGGCAAACACGCTGAAAAAGCTGTTCACGTAACGGTCGTAGGTGAGCTGCGCCTCGTAGTCGGTGGGTTCGACGTGTTGCCAGCCGACCTGCCATGCGGCGGTGAGACCGTGGCGATTATTCTGCGCGGTCACGAAACCCTCGGTCATGTGACTCAACGCCTGCACTTCTCCCCAGTAGAATCGCGGGTCGTGTTCGGTTTTGTCCAAGTGCGCGAGAAATAGATTCGGCGGTGAGCCCTCGTAATGCACGATGCGAGCCATGCCGACTTTCGCATGGTAGAGGATGTGGCAATGAAACAACCATTCCTTCTCTTCGTTGGCATCGAACTCGATGACCTGCGTGGCCATCGGCGGTAAATCGACCGTGTGTTTGAGCGGCGACCATTCTCCCTGGCCGTTCAACACCCGGAAGAAATGACCATGCAGATGCATCGGATGGTGCATCATGCTCTCGTTGATCATCACGAACCGGACGATCTCGCCGCGACGGATCGTAATCAGGTCGGCCTCGGTGAGGGTTTTTCCGTCGAGAAACCAAACGAAGCGAATCATGTCGCCTTGCAATCGCAGGGTGATTTCGCGCACGGGATGATCACCGGGCAGGGTGGTCGGCGTGAGGGCGCGCAGGCTGGCGTAGGGAGCGTTGGGACGCGTGGGGTCATCCATCCCGCCCATCGGGATTACGGTGTCGGCCGATGCGGATGGCTTTGGCGTCGCTGGCATCGTCATGCCCGGCATGGCAGCCATCTTTTCGTGTCCGCGGTGATCCGCGCTCGCGGCGGCCGTTTTTTCCACGGGCATGGTCATGCCGGCCATTGCTTCGCCGGTGCGCGCGGCAGCGACGGGTTTCTCCTGGGTGGAGGGCATCCCGCTCATCTCCGTCATTCCAGCCATGCTCTGGTAGATATTGGGTTTGGGGACGTCGGGTGCGAAGTGGCGTGAACCGCTGCCGATGAAAAGCGAGGTCTTGCCCGATCCGTCCTGCGCCGTCGCGCGTAATTCCCACGCACCGTCGCTCGGGACGGGCACGAGCAAATCATAGGTTTCCGCAATGGGATAGAGGAAGCGTTCGACTTCGACCGGCTGCACGTCGTTGCCATCCGCCGCCACGATGCGCAGCGGCCCGCCGGCGTAGGTGAGATAAAAATAAGTCGCGGCGGCGGCGTTCACGAGGCGCAGCCGGACGACCTCGCCGGGCTTGGCGTCGAGCACGTGTTCAGGCTGGCCGTTAAAAAGGAAGCGGTCGTAGGCCACGTCGGACAAATCCATCGGTGGCATCCGCGCAAGCTCGCGCTTGAACATCGCGCCAAGCGCATCGTGCCGCCAAGCGCCGGCGATGCTCTGCACGGAGCCTTTTTTGAGCTGATAATAATCGCTGCCGCGGCGGAGGGTGCGCAGGACTTCGTCCGGACCCTCATCGGTCCAATCGGAAAGCATGGCCACATAATCGCGGTCGGCCCGGATGCGCGGCTCGCGCGGCAGGACGACGATGGCGCCGAACATCCCGCGCTGCTCCTGCAACACCGTGTGCGAGTGAAACCAGTAGGTGCCGTGCTGCTTGAGGGTGAACTCAAAGGTCTGCGTCTCGCCCGGCATGATCGGCGGTCGGTTGACGTGGGGCACGCCATCCTGGTCGTTCGGCACGAGGAGGCCATGCCAATGCACGGAAGTCTCCTCACGCAGCGCGTTCCGCACGCGGATGCGCGCGGTATCGCCTTCGGTGAACCGGAGGGTCGGCCCCGGCAGAGTTCCGTTGAACATGATCGCTTGAGCCGGCTGTCCCGAGAAATTCACGGTTTGTTCGGCAATCGTCAGATCGTATTCGACGAGTTTAGCCGAAGCCGCGGAAGAGCCCATCGCGAGCGCGAAGAGAAGGTGACGAAGAAGCCGCTTCATGGGTGTTGTGAGCAGTATCGCATATCAGTTCATCACTGCGCTGCGCATCTCTTGGGAAAGACTGCGCACAATCTCGGTTCGGTCTGCCGATGAAGCCGAATCCTTGATTATGGCACCGGGATTTTCATCGGGATTGAAAGGAACCCATACGCGACCCGCGGTTCAGTCACTAGGTGAACAAGAGCCGCTGCCCTCACGCGGGGCATTCCATTTCACGGACATCGCCAATTTTTTTCCCATGCACCGCCGTCTTAACCTTTGCTGGATCGCTCCAGCCCCACAGTTTGTGATGTCGGTGCTTTTCCTCTGTTGCCTGGCCGCCTCGATCACGGCGGACGCTCGCGCTCAGGCGACCCCGCACCAACATCCCGTCATGCCGTCGCAACCCCGGCCGGCGGGCTCCACGCCATCGTCCGGCAGCGGAGCAAAGGCCGAAGGCGACGGGGCCATGCCCGCAACCGATCACGGCGGAATGAAAATGGGGACGAGTCACGCGGGCATGGGCCTGCCGATGGGCCACGAAATGAGCATGTCCTTCGGCCCGCTCTCCGACTCGCAGGAGGCCTCGGGCACCGCCTGGCAGCCCGAGGCGACTCCCATGCACGCGCATCACTCCATGTTGGGGGACTGGCAGGTGATGACTCACTACAATGCGTTTCTCGCCTATGACGATCAGTCCGGGCCGCGTGGTGACGACCAGTTCAACTCGGTCAATTGGCTGATGCTGATGGCGACGCGCCGCGTCGCGGAAGATGAGCTGACGTTTCGCGGGATGTTCTGCTTAGAACCGCTCACGACCACCGGGAAGGGTTATCCGCTGCTCTTTCAATCCGGTGAAGCCTACCGCGGGCAACCGCTCGTGGATCGCCAGCATCCGCACGATTTCTTCATGGAGCTGTCCGCGCGCTATCGCCGGCTCGTGAATCCAGACACCGTCCTCTCGCTCTATGTCGCGCCTTCAGGCGAACCGGCGCTCGGGCCGCCGGCCTTTCCCCACCGCATGTCGGCGATGGACAATCCCGCCGCGCCGATCAGCCACCACTGGCTCGACTCCACGCACATCGCGTTTGGCGTGCTCACCGCCGGCGTCGCGCAGAAAACATGGCAACTCGAGGGTTCGTGGTTCAACGGCCGCGAGCCGGACGAGGATCGGTGGGATATCGAACATCCCAAGCTCGATTCCTATTCGGGCCGATTCACGTGGAATCCCTCGGCGGCCTGGAGCGCGCAGGTTTCGCACGGCTATTTGAAGAGCCCCGAGGAGCTGCACCCGCGCGAACACGTGTGGCGCACGACCGCGTCGCTCATGCACCTGACCAAACTTTCCGGCGACCGGCACATCGCCACCACGGCGGCGTGGGGCCGAAACGACACCGGCCGCGAGCCGACCAATGCGTGGCTGCTCGAATCGAATTATATGGCGGGGCGCATAGCGGTCTTCGGCCGGGCGGAATACGTCGAGAAAACGGGCGAGGAACTGAAGCTGTTGCCCGACGCCAGAAAAATTCGCGTGAAGCAACTGAGCGTCGGCCTCACGCGTGAGCTCGTGGAGAAGCAGCCTTACCAACTGGGGCTCGGAGCGTCGGTGACCTACTCGTTTAAACCGGCCGTTCTCGACGCGCGCTACGGCAGAAATCCGGTCGGCGTTTGGGTTTTTCTCCGTCTCCGCGCCGCGGCGATGGCGCACTGACATGAAAACAGTCCCGCGCGTGCTGGGAAAGTTGGCGCTCATCGTGGTCGGCTTGCTCCTTGTGGGAACGCTCTTCGTTTACTCTGGGTTCTACGATGTCGCGGCGACGACTCGGCACGCGAAGCCGGTGGAGCAGATTCTCCGCGTGGTGATGATGCGATCCGTGGTCGCGCACGCGCGAAATATCAAAGTGCCCGCGAACTTCGATCCGCAGAACCGCGCGCTGGCGGAGGGTGCCGCCGGGCACTACGAACTGATGTGCCGCACCTGCCACGGGGCTCCCGGAAAAAAGCCCGAACCGTGGCAGCTTTATCCCGCGGCGCCCGACCTCGCCGACGCCCTGCGCACGATGCAATGGAGCGATTCGGAAGTGTTTTGGATAATCAAGAACGGGATCAAAGACACCGGCATGTCCGCCTTCGGTGGCTCCCATGACGACGAGGAACTCTGGGCGCTCACCGCCTTCGTGCGGCAGATGGAGACGACCACGCCGGATCGCTATCGCGCGCTGATGGAGCGCCCCGCCATTAAAGAAGGGCCCGCGCGCGAAGGTCAGCCCCACGCGTCAGAACCGGCGCAGGCGCACAAGCACTGAGGGTCACCGGGCAAGCTGGTTTTTGCGCAACCGGTGCACCGGTATCCTTGCGGTCGGTGGTGACGATGGATGCCGGCGTTGCGGGCAGATTGGTTTTGAAAGGGTCTCATTGAAGCGCGATTTTCACCCGTGCCGTCGGCTGCCGCAGGAGAGGACTGGCATTGCCGGCGGGAGCGGCGGGGTCGCACAGTTCGAGCGGTTTTTTGCCGCGAGCTTCCAGCTTGGCGGTCGCGGCGGCGAAGGCGATGCCGTCGCGCTTGAGGTCGGCTTCGGGCGCGGGCTCGGCGAGCGTCCCGGGCGGCGATTTATACCACTCCGGTTCGGAGCCGTCGGCGGGCAATTCCTCGCGCACTTTCAAAATCGTGAACATGCCGCCCATCGTGATGTAGTCGTATTGACCGGGGCCACCGACCATCGGGAGCGAGTTGGGCGGAACGGCCATCCCCATGTCGCCCATGTCGCCCATGCCGGTCGCGCCCATCGTCATGTAGCCGGGCACGAGCGGGCGGATGGCTTGGTTCAGGCCGGTTTCGTCGATGCCGATGAGGTTGCCGAAGTTGTGGCCCATCTGGGTCATCACGTGGTGGAGCATGTGGCAGTGCATCACCCAGTCGCCCGGTTCGTCGGCGACGAACTCGATGGTGCGCGTGCTGCCCGTCGGCATGTGGACCGTGGTCTCGGGCCACTGGCCGGCGACGGGAATCTCGCCGCCATCGGTGGCGACGACTTTGAAATAGTAGCCGTGCAGGTGGATCGCGTGGTGGCTCATGGTGCTGAGGTTGCCGAGACGGATGCGGACGCGGTCGCCTTTCTTCGCGACGAGCGCCTGCGTGCCGGGAAAGCTGCGGCCGTTCATTGTGAAGACATTGAAGTCCGTCATCTCGTTGGGATCGGGGCGGCGCGCGCCGACTTCGATTTTCCATTCGCTGAGCATGATGGCGTAGTCGCGGTCGGGTGGCGGCTGAGTCGGCTGCTTCGGGTGGATGATGAAGAGGCCCATCATGCCGAGCTGCATCTGCGTCATCTCATCGTGATGCGAGTGATACATCAGCGTGCCGTGTTGCCGCAGGGTGAACTCATACTTGAACGTCTCGCCGGGCTGGATGGCTTTCTGCGAAACGCCGCCGACGCCGTCCATCCCGCTCGGCAGGAGGACGCCGTGCCAGTGCACGGTCGTCGGTGCGGCGAGCCGGTTCGTGACGTAGATGCGCACACGGTCGCCCTCGATGGCCTCGATCGTCGGGCCATGCACGCGGCCGTTGTAGCCCCAGCACTCGGCGACGAGACCGGGGGCGAACTCATGCGTGACGGGCTCGGGGATGAGGTGAAAGACTTTCACACCGTCCACGATTTTCCACGGAAGCGTCGCGCCGTTGGGTGTGATGACGGGCTTGTAGCCGGAGGGGCCGGACGCGGGGACGAACGGTTGCGTAGAGCCGGTGCTCGTCGGCTTGAGCGCGGGGCGTTCGCCGTCGGCGGCGAGGAGACGGGCGGCGGGGACGGCGAGCGCGGCACTGCCGGCGAGGGAGAAGAAATCGCGGCGGGAGAGCGGAGAGGGATTCATTTGTGCGAGTGGTGGGCTGGTTCGTTGCCGCTTGTTTTCCCTTCCGGAGTTTCGGCCTTCGGTGCGGGTGGTGCGGAATCGCCGGGCAACTTGCCGCCGAGGGCACGCTCAAGCTGCACGCGCGCGATCCAGTAGTCGCGCAACGCCTCGATGCTTTCGCGCTCGGCCCGGATCTGCTGCTCTTTCGCGGCGAGCAGCTCGTAGCTGCTTTTCTGCATCGCGTTATACTGAAGCAGCGTGTCCTGCAGGATCAGGCGGCGCTGCGGCAGGAGAGTTTCGGTGAAGGTGTCGACGGCGGCGCGCGCGGCGAGCAGGGCGTCGCGGGACTCGCGCACCTCGGATTGGATTTCCGCGGCAAGGGCCTCGTGGTTCGCATGGGCGCGGCGCAGTTCGGAGCCGAGACGGGCGAGTTCGGCCTGACCCTGGTCGAAAATCGGCAGGCCGAGTTCGAGCTTCGGGCCGGTGAGGCGTGTGCCGGAGCTCTCACGCTCCATGTCGACGCCGAGACTGAGCCCCACGGGGAGGAGGCGCGTCGAGCGTTTCAACGCGAGGGCGGATTCGGCGAGGGCGATGCGCGACGCGGCCAGCGCAAGGTCGAGCCGCTGCGCGATCGCGACGGTCTCGATCTGGTCGAGGGCGGGTTCTTGGGCGGGGAGGGCGGGGAGCCCGGGGGCGATTTTCCAAGCGTTCTGCGCGCCGGTGAGGCTGAGCAGCCGGTTCACCTTTTCGCGATCGGCCTTGAGCTGGGCTTCGGCGCGGGCCTGCTCGAGCCGCGATTGCCGGGCGGCAAATTGTTGCAGGGTGAGATCGAGACGGCCGATGTTGCCGGCGTCGTATTTGCGCTGCGTGAGTTCGGTGGCGGCGGCGTTGACCTCGGCGACGGCGGCGAGGCGGTCCGCGAAAAGTTGCCGGGCTTGCGCGGTATAGACGGCGGCCTTCACCTCGGCCGCGAGCGAGAGGACTTCGTGCGCGACGCGACGCCCGGCCTGCGCGAGCTGCTCGCGCGCGACTTTTTTGCGGAGAGGGATGAGGAGATCGTCGAGGAGATCGGCGACGAGGGAGAATTCGACGTTGGGGCCGCGCGGGCGTTGGTCGGGCCAGCGCACGCTGGCGGCGAAGGTGGGATTGCGGAGGCGCGTGGCGGCGGCGAGGTCGGCTTGGGAAACGCCGAGTTCCTCAAACGTGGCGCGAAGGCGGCGGTTGTTGAGCAGGGCAATTTGGACGGCGGAGGCGGGGGTGAGTTCGGTGGCGAGCAGGGCGCGCGTAGCGTCATCGGCCGCAGTGCGCTCGTCATTGTTTAGTGGCCAAGAAACGGTGAGGTCGCTGCGCGCGGCGATCTGCTGCTGCACGGCGGGCAGCGTGGCTTTGGGATCGGTGGTCGCGCAGCCGGCGAGCAGCACGAGCGCGAGTGCGAGGAAGCTGCTGCGAAGAACCGGCGGCGTGGCGGTCGAGGGTGGCATGGATGGAATCGGCAAGAGGGGACGAACAACGGTGGCAGGCGATGCGGCGACGGATGGTTCGCCGCATCGCGAGTGAGAGGCGTGACGCGCGGCGGATTATTTTCCGACTTTGGTCTTTGCGACCGCGGCGTCGTCGAGCGTTTTGAGGAACTTGGCGGGCTCCTTGTTGAAATCCTTCACGCAGTCTTTGCAGCAGAACCGCACGAGGCGGTCGGGCTGGCCGGCGGTTTTGTAAACGTAGTCCTGCGGTTTGCCCATCGCACCGCCGTCGAACTTGTCGCCGGAGACGACGCAACCGTCGAGCGGGTAGGCGGCGACGGCCTGGGAGAGCCAGGCGGCGTCGGTTTTTGCATTTGCAGGGGTGAGCGTGCCCGCGGCGGCCGGGGCGGCAGATTTTTTGACGTGGTCCTTGCTTTCGGCGGCGGAGGCGGAACTGGTCGAGAAAACGGTCGCCGCGAGGGCGAACGCGAGGCGGAGGGTGTGGATCGTTTTGGTTTTCATGTTCATGATAGTGGATGACGGAGTGCGGACATAAATCTTACAGCGGGCGCGCGCGGGCTCATGGCGTGGTGAGCGGGGCGTCGAGTGGCGCGACGACCACATCGGCAACGCGTTCGTAGGCGACGAGCACGCGGTTCGTGCCGGGGATCGCCATGAGCGTCGGGAAACGCGCGCCGCGAGCCAGCACGCGAGGCGGAGCGGAATCACCGGGGGTGGCCACCACCAGATCCGCTCCCTGCTGCCAGACGGCGACGCGGCGTTGCGCGGTTGTGAGCGCCACGGGTTGGGTGCCTTTGCCGAGAAGCTGCTCGGGTTGGCTTTCGGCACAAAAATAAACCGAGCCGTCGCGCTGCCAAACCGACGCCGCGCGGTCGCCGTCGCAAAAAATCGCGCCACCGTCCATCGGGCAGGCTTTGAGCAGCCACGTGCCGCCGCCGAGTTTCGCGGCGGAGCCAAATTCGGCGGTGCCGACGGGCCGCGTCGCGCTCCACATGTCGCGCGCGTTGTCGACGCCGTTGCGCCACATCACGGTGAGATCGCCGCGGGCGTTGAAGAGCGCGGAGGGGTGGCAGCACTCGCACACGGTCTGGCCGGCGGGCGCACGATAGACGAGGCGGTTGGCGCTCCACGTCGCTCCGCCGTCGGCGGACTCGGCGCCGAAGAGTTGGGTGCGTGCGCCGGGGATGTCTCGCAGGTCAAGCCACGTGGCGAAGAGGCGGCCGTCGGGTGCGGCGGCGAATCCGTGCAAGCCTTCGCGCGCGCTGCGCGGCACGTCGTTGACGACGGCGGGGCCGGCCCACGTTTTTCCGGCGTCCTTCGAGTGAAATGCAAGGAGTTCACCCGCCATCACGGTGATCGTGACGCGATCGCCGTGCGCGGCGATGCGCGGCCCCCGGCGGCGGCCGAGCATGAGCGACGGCAGCGCGGCGACGCGGACGGGTTCACCAAAGGTCGCGCCTTGATCGGTGGAGCGGGCGACATAAATTTCCTGGCCGCGGCCAAAGGCGAGCCACACGCGATCGTCGGAGGTGGCGGCGAGCTGGGGCTGGGCGGCGTTGGGAAATTGAACCGCGGCCGCAATGGCTGCGGTGGCGATGGACGCGGTGGCGATGGACGCGGCGACGAGCGTAAGGGCGAAACGAGAGAGCAGGGATGTGATCATGGAGTGGAGTGCAACCGGCGTTCGCGCAACCAGGCGAAAATTAGGGGGTAATAATGAGGATGTGGATGAGAGAAAAGATCATGCCGCCGACGCCGGGGCTGCTGCGTTGTTGGATCAATTTGGACGGCGGAGCCGCAGCTCATGGCTTTTCTTTCGTCGGATTGGGACACTCATGCCGCACCCATCAGCAACATGCCGCCAGCCATCGCTGCCATGCCAAGATCAACCAAGACCGCCAAAGGACTGAGAGGAACTTTGAGGACTGCGCCGAGGCAGCACCATGAGGTGTCCATCTTTTTGTGAAGCGCCAATAGAACTCCGATCGTAGCGATGACCATGAGAACGAGGGAGACCGAATTGGTCAGCGCGGGGAGCACGTTGGCCTGGTATGCGAGACCAAGCAGTAGTTCGATGAACGGATAGACCAACGCGTAGATCCTGGAGCGTTTCCCGATGAGATCATACTGCTGAAAGAGGCCGGCGAATCCACGCAGGTCGAACAGCTTGAGCATGGCCAAAATCAGCCAAAACAGGGCCATGAATTCACGCATGAATAACATGCTGTTCCACATCCCACGAGCCCATTGATCCGCGCAGGCGGACAACGACACGACCAGCACTATAACAATCAGCGGCAAATAATCTTCCTTGCGCACGATCCGTTTGGTGGCCTGGGAATCTTGAATTTTGGTCGATAGTTTCGATTGATTCATATCAGTGACCCCATTTTTGGCCCGTCGGCGTCGCCAACCTTAAAGTGGTGCTCATGGTGGATGCTGCGTTCAACTAACATCACGTAATTCCCAGATGGGCTCAGCGTGGGCTCCTTGCTTTGAAAACGAAGCGGCGCACGACATTCCCGGCCCAAAACGACAATGGGACGAGGAGCGACAGTTGGGCCAATGGCAAAACGCCCAAGCGCGTCCCAAGGAAAAGTGGCATGTGCTCATTGTAGCTCCATAAACCGAGCGCTAAGCCGCCGAATTCGATCGCACACGCAACGCCCAATCCCAGGGCGCCAAGCATAAAGTATGTTGTCGGGCGACCAGCCCAGGCCCAACGCCAGTAGCGCGAGATTGCAGCCCCGACAGCATACACGAACAAGGTGAGGAGCACGTCCCCGGCCGCGGCGCGCGTGCATAGCCCGACCGTCTGCCGCCATGGTTTTTCGGCGAGATCGCGATAGGCTGGCATTTGCAGCATTTCCCAAATCCAATTGGCCACAAAGGCGGCGCCGATTGCTGTGCCGAGATACCATGACCACTCTCGCATATCGCCGCGGGCTGTTCGGCATGGGACTGAATTTTCGTTGTTCATATTGCGTTT
Source organism: Opitutaceae bacterium (assembly GCA_025352845.1). GTDB lineage: Bacteria > Verrucomicrobiota > Verrucomicrobiia > Opitutales > Opitutaceae > ER46. The sequence continues at coordinate 8,756 of JANXSC010000137.1, read as the reverse complement.
CACCGGAACCGGCCGGATCTGGCCGGGTCAGTCTATCGTCGGAACCACGAATCGAAAACCAAACGCAAAATATGATGGACGGAATGTCAGGCATGATGTGGATTGGATGTGCGGTCGGACTTCTGCTTGTCGTCCTTCTTGTCGTGTGGATCGTGAAGCTGGTGCAAAAGTAGAGCGAGAACTTCAGGGCTTCACGTTGACGGTGAAACTCACCTGGCCCGGGCCGCGCGGGCCGTCGTAGTGGAGTTGCGCGGTCCAGTCTCCCGCCATGTCGGGTTTGATTTTCGCGCGGTAGCGACCGGGTTCCCCCGCCGGCGCGACCGTGCTGCCGGAGTGCATGACCATGCCGGGCATGTTCATATCGAGGTCGAATTTTACGGTGCCGACATCGGCCGGAGCGTCGGTCGCGGCGTCGCGGAATTCGATCAGCACGTCGTTCATCGCGTGGCGCAGCGCGCCCTCCGGGTGATAGAAATTCACGGTGAGCCCGTTCGCGGTGCGCGTGGCGAAGAGCTTGCCGAGCCCGGCGGCGTTTGCGGCTGGCTCGGTGCCCTCCGAGTGTCTCCAAAAATAATAGCCGCCCGAGCCCAGCGCGGCGACGACGGCCACCACGAGGACGGGAATCCAACCGCGGCGCGCCGGGCCGGCGGCTGCGGCGACATGCTCAGGCCCGCGCGGCTCGGGCAAATGGCGTCGCCGCCACAGCATGTAGATCGTCGGATAGAGCAGGAGTTCGAGGACGGCGGATGTCACGACGCCGCCGATCATCGGGGCCGCGATGCGTTTCATCACGTCGGCGCCGGCCTGCGTCGTTGGCGACCACATGATGGGCAGCAGGCCGAAGAGAATCGCGCAGACCGTCATGATTTTCGGGCGGATGCGCTGCACGGCGCCCTCGATAATCGCGTCGTGCAGATCGGCGGGCGTGCGCAGCCGGCCGGCGGCCTGGAATTTGTCCCACGCGTGATCGAGATAGAGCAGCATGACGACGCCCGTCTCGGCATCGAGGCCCGCGAGCGCGATGAGCCCGACCCACACGGCCACGCTCATGTTGTAATCGAGCAGGTAGAGAAACCAGAACGCGCCCACGAGCGAGAACGGCACGGCGAGCAGCACGATCGCGGTGCGCGCGACCGATTTCGTGTTGAGGAAGATGAGCACGAAAATAATGAGCAGCGTGAACGGGATCACGACGGCGAGGCGTTTTTCCGCGCTCTTCAGATACTCGAACTGTCCCGCCCATTGAATGTAGTAGCCGGGCGGAAACTTCACCCGATCGCGGACGCGCGCCGCGGCGGCCTGCACGTAGCCGTCGATGTCATTCGTCGTGACATCCACGAACACGAAGCCGACGAGCTGGCCGTTTTCGTTGCGAATCGAGGGCGGCCCGGTGCGGTAGGAAATATCCGCGAGCGCCGAGATCGGCACCTGCGCGCCGCCCGGCGTGGGCACGAGCACACGCTTGAGCGCGTCGAGATCCTCGCGGTAGGCGCGCGCATAGCGCACGCTGATCGGGTAGCGTTCGCGGCCCTCGACGGTGGTGGCGATCGTCTTGCCGCCGATGGCGGTCTCGACGATTTCGTTCACGTCGCCCGCGGTGAGGCCGAAGCGCGCAGCGGCCTCGCGCTTCACGGCGAAATCCAAAAAATAGCCGCCGGTGGTGCGCTCGGCGAACACGCTGCGCGTTTGCGGAAAATCGCCGAGCGCCTTTTCGATTTGGATGCCGACCTCCTGAATCACGCCTAGGTCGGGGCCGAAAACCTTGACGCCGAGCACGGAGCGAAAGCCGGTCGTGAGCATCTCCGTGCGCGTCTGAATCGGCATCCAGAAGATGTTGGCCATGCCGGGGGTCTTCAGCTTCACGTTCATCTCGGCGATGATCTTTTCCCACGTCATGCCGCTGCGCCATTGCCCGGGCGGCTTGAGCGTCACAACGGTCTCGAACATCGAGAGCGGCGCCGGATCGGTCGGAGTTTCCGCCTGACCGGCCTTGCCGAACACACGCTCCACCTCGGGAATCTCGCGCAGCAGCCGGTCTTGGAGCTGCAGGATGCGGGTCGCCTCGCCGATCGCCATGCCCGGCACGGCCGTGGGCATGAACAGAATTGTGCCCTCGTTGAGTGGCGGCATGAACTCGCTGCCGAGCTTGCGGAACGGATAGATCGTCGCCGCGAGAATCACCACCGCGGCGGCGATCGTGAGCCAGCGAAACCGCAAAACAAAATCCGCGAACGGCTTATAGGCCCAAATCAGAAAGCGGTTGAGCGGGTTCTTGATCTCGGGCGTGATCTTGCCGCGGACGAGCAGCACCATCAGCACGGGCACAAGCGTGACGCCAAGCAGCGCGGCGAAGAACATCGCAAACGTCTTGGTGAACGCGAGCGGCTTGAAGAGCCGGCCCTCCTGCGCCGCGAGCGAAAACACCGGGATGAAGCTCACCGTGATGACGAGGAGCGAGAAGAACAGCGGGCGGCCCACGCTCTGCGCGGCGGCAATGATGACGTCGACGCGCTCGGTGCCGGTGGGCTCGCGGCCGTGCTCCGCGCGGAAATGCTCCAGATATTTGTGGGCGTTTTCGACCATGATGATCGCCGCATCGACCATCGCGCCGATCGCGATCGCGATGCCGCCGAGCGACATGATGTTCGAGGTGAGCCCGAGCCAGTGCATCGGCAGAAACGAGAGCACGATGGCGATGGGCAGCGTGACGATGGCCACGAGTGCCGAGCGGACGTGCCAGAGAAAAACAAGGCAGACGAGCGCGACGACGATGCTCTCCTCGATCAGCTTTTCACGGAGCGTCGCGATGGAGGCCCTGATCAACTCGCTGCGATCGTAGGTCGGCACGATCTTCACGCCCGGCGGTAGCGACGGCTCGATCTCCTTCAGCTTTCGCTTGATGCCGTCGATGACGGTGAGCGCGTTCTCGCCGTAGCGCATCACGACGATGCCGCCGACGACCTCGCCCTTGCCGTCGAGCTCGGCGACACCGCGGCGGAGATCGGGGCCGAGGTGAACCGTGGCGACGTTCTTCACGTAAACGGGCGTGCCTTTTTCCACCTTGAGCGGGATGTTCTCGATGTCGGCGAGGGACTTGATGTAGCCGCGGCCGCGGACGTAATACTCGGTCGATCCGACCTCGAAAATTTTCCCGCCCACGTCGTTGTTCGACGCGCGGATTTTCGCGATCACCTCGCCAAGCGCGATGCCATGCGCGACGAGCTTGTTCGGATCGAGATCGACCTGGTATTGCTTCACGAACCCACCGACGGGCGCGACCTCGGCGACGCCCTTGACGGACTCAAGCGCGTAACGCAGATGCCAGTCCTGAAAGCTGCGCAGGTCGGCGAGATTGTTTTTTCCGCTCTCGTCCACGAGCGCGTATTCGAAGACCCAGCCGACGCCGGTGGCGTCGGGGCCGATGACGGGATTCACGCCCTCGGGCAGGGAGCCGCGGACAGAGTTCAGGTATTCGATGACGCGGGAGCGCGCCCAATAAATATCGGTGCCGTCCTCGAAGATGACGTAAACGAAGGACTTTCCGAACATCGACTCGCCCCGCGCGAATTTCACTTTCGGCGCGGCGATGAACCGCGTGGTGATCGGATAGGTGATTTGATCCTCGACGAGGTCCGGGGAGCGGCCCTCCCAATCCGTATAAACGATCACCTGCACATCGCTCAGGTCGGGGATGGCGTCGAGCGGCGTGCGTTGCAGCGCCCAGAGGCCGCCCGCCACGCCGAAGAGGACGAAGATGAAAACGAGGAACGGGTTGCGGGCGCTGGCCGCGATGATCCGTTCGATCAGCGTTGGCGGCGGAGGGACGGGCGTAGGCATGGCGCGACGCTTACCAGGACTTCAACGCGCCCTGCACCTTCGACTCGGCGTCGATGAGGAAATTGGCGCTGCTGACGACGCGCTCGTCTTCCTTCAGGCCCGAGGCGACCGCGTAGAAATCCCCGAACTTGCCGGCGAGTTCGACAAAGCGCGGTTCCAATTTGCCGCCGCCCTTGTCCACGAAGACGATGTTGCGCTGGCCGGTGGGCAGCACGGCGCCGAAGGGCACGAGCAGCCCTTCGCCGCGATCCAGCACCAGCTCGGCGTCCACATACATGGAGGGCCGCAGCTTGAAATCGGGATTCTCGAGGTCGACGCGCACGCGCCCCGTGCGCTTGGCTTCGTTGATGAACGGATCGAGGAGCGCGATCTTGCCGGCGAAAACCTCGCCGGGCAGTGAGGACGAAGAGACCGAGACGGTCATACCCACCTTGAGGAGCGGAAGCTCCTCCTGATAAAACTCCGCCCACACCCACACGCCGGAGAGATCGGCGATATCGACGAGATGCTCGCCGGGCATCACGCGCCGGCCCTGATCGACGGGCACGGCCTCGACGACCCCGCGAAACGGCGACGTGAGCGGGAGGAATTCGGCCGCCTTGCCGGACTGCATGAGCGTGGCGATCTGGGCGTCGGTGACATTCCACTGGCGGAGCCGCTGGCGCGCGGAGGCGAGCAGCCGCTCGGCGTTTTCCCGGGTCGCGGGCGAGCCTGCCGTTTCGGCCGCGTCGCGCATTTTCAGCAAATCGAGAAATTCATTCTGCGTTGCGACGAGGTCGGGACTGTAGAGGTCCATCAACACCTGACCTTTTTCGACGACTTCGCCCGGTGCGAAAACCCTGAGTTCATGCACGTAGCCCTCGACGCGCGCGACGTATTCCCAGTGGCGTTTCTTGTCCACCGCCACCATGCCGGCGGCGCGGATGACGGAACGAAGCGGCTGGCGGACGACCTTCGCGTAGGTGACGCCGATGAGCTGCTGGCGATCGAGCGGGATCGTGAACTCGGTGGGCTGATCGACCGCCGTGGCGGGCGCGGCCATCGCATCGGCCGACATGCCCGCTGTCGTTTGGCCGGCATGGTCGTGGCCTTTCTTCATCACGGATGTCAGGTCCATCGAACAGATCGGGCACTTTGCTTTTGGATCGTGCGTCTTCACCGACGGGTGCATCGCGCACGTATAGTAATCCACGTTGTCGGGCGCAGCGGCCATCTTGCCGGCCTTGCTGCACGCGGAAAACGGGAGAATGGCGATGACCGCAGCCAGCGCGGCGGAAAAAAACGAAAGCGGTTTCGAGTTCATTTGGATTCGGGCCTTGCTCGTGGCATGACCATCGGTTGATCGCCCGGGGAGACGGGACGGGAAAAGGCCGCGAGATCCTTCGCGCCGACGCGCAGCGTGAGTTCGGCGATCTGGCGCGACTGCGCGGCGAGCGCCTGCGCGAGCATCAGGCGGTGATCGACCAGCATCCGGTGCGCATCGAGCACGTCTTGGAACAGGCCGAGATTATTTTGCCACGCGGCGCCCGCGCTGGAGAGCGTCTGCTCCGCCAGCGGGATGAGTTCGTCGCGGTAGAGAAGGGCCTGGCGGCGGGCCGCATCGAGTTCGACAATCAGGTGGTGCAGCTCCTCGCGCACCATGAGCGCGTAGTCGGCGGCGTCGTGTTCGCTGGCGCGCACCTTGGCGCGGTCGCGGGCGTAGTCGCTGTCGTAACGCTTCGCGTTGAGCCACGGGAGCGTGAAATTGACCGTTACCATGCCTTCGCGAAAACCGGCGTCGCCCGTGTAGGTGCGGCCCTGCAGCCCGATCCCGATCTCCGGTTTTCGCTGCTGACGGGTAACGCGCGCCATCGCCTCGGCCTGCGCCGTTTCCTGCCGCATCACGTTTAGCCGGGGCTCGGCGAGCGCGGCCGCGTTGAGCAGGTGGTCGTCGTAGGCCACGGGGAGCTGCACTGGCGGCAGTGTGACGGCGGGCCACGGCGCGTGCAGATCGCGATTGAGGAGCCGGTTCACCTCGACCTGCCGGTGCTCGCGTCCGAGTTTCAGCGTCTTAATCCGGTCCAGCGTCTTCGCCCGCTCGGTCTGGATTTTCAGCCACTCGACCTGCGATGATTTTCCAACGCGATAACGGTGATCGACGGCGGACAGCGTCGCGTCCAGCCAGCCGAGGTTCAGCTCCGTCAGCTCGACGGTGCGGCCGGCCAGCGCCAGCTCGACGAGGCCGAGCGACAAATCGCGGCGCAGCTTCGCCACCGCGGAAGCGACGGCGAGTTTTTCCCTCGCGGCGTCGGCCGCCGCCGCGGCGCGCGCCAGTTTTGGCCGGTCGAAGATCGGCAGCTTTTGCTCCACGCCGTAGAGGAGATTGCCCTCTTCAGACGATTTGAAGCCGCGCGCCGTGGGTATCGACAGGCCAACCGAAAACCTCGGGTCTTCCCACGTGCGGGCGGCATCGACACCCGAGGCCGCTGCATCCGCCCGCGCCCGCGCCGCCGCGATGGCCGGATTGCGGCCCTGCGCCTCAGCGAGCAGCGTGTCCACCTGATCCGGCGTCAGCTCGATCGATGCAGGCGAAGGTGAGGCGGCTTCCGCCTTCGCAATGCCGACGGGGAAAACTGAAACGAGGAAGATTGCCGCGATGCGTGCGAGCATGGTGGGCGCGTGGTGCGCTGGAGTCGAAACAGTGTGCCGTCCGCTTTATTTGGATTTCTTCGGCGCGCCGCACGTGAGCATGGCCTTGCCGAAATACGGATTCTGCACCTTCGGGGACGCCTGAACCCAATCGGCGCCGGCCATCGGGCAATGCATGACGACGTAGTTTTTTTCGCCGGCGGCGAGCGGCTCGACGGCGGCGCTCAACGCCTTGAAATTCTCGCGCGCGGTTTCGATCTTTGCGGCTTTGGCCACGGCTTCGGCCTTGGCCGCGATGTTTTTGTCGCCCATGCCGGCATGTCCGGCGACCGCCGCGGCCGCGGTCTTCGCGGCCGCGAGATCGTCGGCGGCCAAGGCCGCGGATACTTTGAGGTAGGAAGCGAGGACTTCGCCTTTCATGGACATGGAATCGGCCACCGAGAGAGGGACGGCGCCGAGAATGAAACCGAGGACGAGAACGAGGCGGGATGAACGAATCATGGATGGATTGATGGATGGTTTTGGTGGCGGAAAGGGGGAGTTGAGGGCGCGATTCAGTTGGCGGACTTCGCGGGTTTCTTGCCGGGCGCGGTGGCCTTGGCCGCGGCGTCGAGCTTCGCGAGGAATTTCGCGGGCTCCTTCTTGAAGTCGTCGATGCAGCCGTCGCAGCAGAGGCGGATGGCGCGGTCGGGTTTGCCGGCCTCCTTGTGGGTGTAGGTGATGTAGTCGCCGTGGCCGCCGAGCTTTTCGTCGGAGACGACGCAGGTGGTGAGCGGGTAGGTGTCGGCCTTGGCCGTGGCTTTGGAGTCGGCGGCGAAGCCGGCGATGGAAACGCCGAGGAGGGCGGCGGTGAGGATTAGGTGTTTTTTCATGGCGGGAAAATTTAAGGAAGCGCGGAAGACGGAGAGAAAGAGAAACGGAGAAAAGAAGAGGATGGGAAACGGGAGGAGGTGATGGCGGTTGCCAAACGCACCGCGCTGTGAAAACGGTCGCGGGCAAAGACATCCCTCGCGAGGGACGCCGGGCTACGGGCACACTGCGCCTCTGCGGCGCTTAGAGCAGCAGGCTGCAGTGCGCCTGAAACAGCGCGACACTGGCAGCGGGCGCGGCGCGATCGGTCGCGGAACGACGGACGGCGGCGGGCGCGGGCAAATTTTCCGAAGGGGAAATGAAAGGGGCGAAGGCCGCGCGCGCTGACCGGGCGGAAGGTTTGCGCGCGACCGCGCGCTGCCCAAGAGAGGCGGTGGCAACCGGAGCGGAAGTGACCACGACGCTGGGCGTCGCGCCGCGATCCATGGGCGGACAGGGGCACTTCGCGCCGCAGCAGCAGTCAGGGGCTTCTTCGGCGGCAAACATCCCCATCACCGGCGCGCATGCGCAGGCAATCGCGAGGAGTAGAGCTGAGAAGCGGTGAAGCATGACGAAATGGACGGTAGCGGTGAGAGAGTGCGGCGCAAACGGATATTCCGGAAAAGACGGTGAAAGGCTTCCTTTCGTCCCGCCATGTGTTTCGGGAAATTATGGGCTCAGCACCACGTCGTCGTCGGTCCACATTTTTTTATCCGGGCCGGCGCTGCGGATTTCCATCTTGGTGGCGCTCTCGGCGTGGAAAAAAAACGGCGTGCCCCAGCGGTCGCAGAGTTCGCCGGCGCGGTTGATCGCGGGGTGCTTGGGCGGGAGAAACGCGCTGGCGAATTTGTTTTTTCCCGTGAGCGCGGCGGTGATTTCGGCGTTGGTGCCGACGGGGTTGCCGCTCTGGAGAAAATTCGTGCGGAAGGTTTCGATAATGCCGGAAACGAGGCGGAGATCGGCGCGGATGTCGGTGGCGGGCGAGTTGAGATCCTGGGCGAGATCGGAGAGTTCGGTGGGCGCGGTGGCCGACGGCGGGATTTTCGATTTTGGATTCTCGATTTTCGATTGGGGCGTGGCGGTGGCGTCGGAAGCAGGCTGCGGATCCGGCGAGCGCAGGAATTGCCACGCGAGGAAGGCGACGAGGGCAATCGCGCTGAGGGCGAGGAGGGCGCGTTTCATGGCGTGGGGAAAAGACGCGCGCGGTTTGCGAGGCGGAGAATTTTCGGCGGTTGGGAAACCGCCGCTCCGTCAGGCCATGAAGCCGAGGTCGGGGGTCTTGAAGCGGCCGATGTTGGGGAGGACGGTGGACATGTCGGTCGCGCTGACGCCGAACCATTTCGCGAGCGTGGCGGCGTATTCGTCGACGCTCGTGGTGGGAATCCAGCGGCCGAGGCCGGTATCGTCTGGCCCGCCGACGGTGAGCGTGGGAATTTTACCGT